>NCGI01000221.1 GCA_002256925.1 Polaromonas sp. 28-63-22 | reverse complement strand
GGATTTGGATTTGCGGCCATTTTTGTCTCCAGTAGAAGGCGGTGACGCCGCATCAGAACCATGCTGGCACTGCGCGTCACGCTTGTGTTGTATCGGAAATTAAACACCAAAGTCTAGTTTCCCATAATATTCAGACAATTTCAAATGGCGCTTTTGTGTTTCATATAGTGATATTCAATCACGCTCGATTCGGAGCGCCAAAACCGCATCGGGACGACGTGGTGCGTGTTTCGCGGCTGAAGCCGAAGCGTTGCAATGCCGCCAGGAAAGCCTTTACGTTTCTGCGCGGGACGTCGAGCGCCGACTTCGTTCAAGGTTTGGCCGCGCACGCGGCATGCCCATGAACAACAGCAACGGCGTATCGCCGTGCGCAACTCACTTAAACTGCATGCGCCCCATGTCCACGCACGTCTCCGCTTCCGAACGCAACACCAGCACCGCGCCGCTGGCGCTGTGGCGACGCTGGTGGCGCAAACAGTCGCCCTCGCGGCAGGACCGCTTCATCACACTCGGGCCGCTATTGGCCGTGGTGTTGTTTCTGGCGGCGGTCGTGGCCGCTTTCAGTTACCTGCGGATCGAAGAAATTGACCGCGAACAGCAGGCCGTGCGGCGCGATGTCGAATACGCCCAGCAGCGACTGCGCCTGCGATTGCTGGAGCGGCAGGAGCAACTCATGCGGATCGCCCGCGATGTGGCCAACCGTGAAATCGACACCGAAGAATTTCTCGTCCAGGCCGAGTCGCTGGTCAACCAGTACCCCGAACTGATGGCGGTGACCTGGGTTGACAACAAAAAGCGCATCAAGACGGCCTACGTGTCTTCCAGCGCCAATCTGGCGCAGGCCCGCATTCCCGGCGAAGCGATCAAGCCGGGCAACGACGGCACCTTCGAGCTGGCACGCGATCTGCGGCAACCAGTTTATTCACGCCCCTTCCTGAACAAGGACAGCGGCCCCTACAGCGCACCCACGCTGCAGCTGCAGGTGCCGATGGACGACCAGGGGAAATTCGCCGGCGTGATCATCGGCGAATACTCGATCGACGGGCTGCTGCGGTTCGGCGTGCCTACGGAAGTAACCGCCAAATATGCAGTCACGCTCATCGACGAAAAAAACGTCGTGCTGGCAGGCACCATCCCGCCGCCACGCAACCCGGCGGACCGGCTGCTGCCGTGGTCCGATGGGGCGGCCGAGTACGAGATACCCGTCTCGCCCGTGGGCAACGGGCTGCTGATTCGTGCCGAAGGCTACCGCGCCTCGCTGGGGGTGGTCGGCAGCGGATTTTTCTGGCTGGTGAGCGCTTTGAGCGCGCTGACGGTCTGGATGCTGCTTGGCACCTGGCGCCACACCCGCAAACGTGTGCAGGCGCAGCAGGCGCTGATATCCGAGACCAACTTTCGCCGGGCGATGGAAAACTCGATGCTGACCGGCATGCGGGCGCTTGATCTGCAGGGACGCATCACCTACGTGAACCCGGCCTTCTGCCAGATGACGGGGATGCAGGAGGCCGAACTTGTCGGCCACACGGCCCCCTTTCCCTATTGGCCCGACGCGGATGTGGACAGCCTGACGGCCCGGCTGGACGACGAGCTCAATGGCCGCGCGCCGCCTGGTGGCTTCGAAGTGCGCGTCAAGCGCAAGGACGGCCTGATTTTCGATGCCCGCATGTACGTCTCGCCGCTGATTGACCCGCGTGGCCAGCAAACCGGCTGGATGACCTCCATGACCGATATCACCGAGCCCAAGCGGGTGCGCGAAGAACTTTCAGCCTCCTACGAGCGTTTCACCACGGTGCTGGAGGGGCTGGACGCCGCCGTATCAGTGGCGCCACTCGGCGGTGAGGAATTGCTGTTTGCCAACCGCCTGTACCGCGCGTGGTTTGGCGCCGAGGCTGCAGGCCATATCAACCTCATCGCCCAGGCGGGCGTGCCGGCCGTGCCGCCTTCCGACGACGCGCTGGACGCGGTCGATGGCCTGGCGGGTCTGCCCACCGATGCGCTGACCGCCGCACAAACGGAAAATGCCGAAATCTACGTGCCCGAGCTGGCGAAATGGCTGGAGGTGCGGTCGCGCTACCTGACCTGGGTGGACGGCCGGCTGGCCCAGATGGTGATCGCCACCGACATCACGCCACGGCGCCATGCCGAGGAGCAAGCCGCGCAGCAAAACGAACGCGCCCAGACCGCCAGCCGCCTCATCACCATGGGCGAAATGGCGTCGAGCGTGGCGCATGAACTGAATCAGCCGCTGACCGCCATCAACAACTACTGCAACGGCATGGTGTCGCGCATCAAGGGCCAGCAGATCAGCAGCGAAGACCTGCTGGTGGCACTGGAAAAAACCGCCCGGCAGGCGCACCGGGCCGGGCAGATCATCCAGCGCATCCGCTCGTTCGTCAAACGCAGCGAGCCCAACCGAAGCTACGCTGACGTGGACACGCTGGTCAGCAACGCGATGGAGCTGGCTGACATCGAACTGCGGCGCCATCATGTGCGACTGAGCCACTACATTGCCGCGCGCCTGCCGCAGATCATGGTGGACCCAATCCTGATCGAGCAGGTGCTGATCAACCTGATGAAAAATGCGGCCGAGTCCATCGAGCACGCGCACCTGCCGACAGCGCGCCGCAGCGTTGAACTGCGCGTCGTGCCCAAGCGCATTGACGACCAGAACGTGGTGGAGTTTTCGGTGCTCGACTCGGGCCTGGGCCTGTCGCCTGAAGTCAAGGGCCGGCTTTTCGAGGCCTTCTACTCCACCAAGGCCGAAGGCATGGGTATCGGACTGAAGTTGTGCCGCAGCATTGTGGAGTCTCACCAGGGCAGGATGCAAGCGGAGAACCTCTACAATGGCGAAGAGATCGTAGGGTGCCGGTTTACCTTCTGGATTCCCGTGAAACCCCTGCTTTTACCGGCCGGTGCCGCTACCGATAGCGTAGCGTCCCGAAGCGCCGACCTTCACTGATCGCGGTTTTTCAAAAGTCACGAAAGAATTTTGGTATGAGCTTGATCCCCAAAAAAGGCACGGTTTACGTTGTTGACGACGACGAAGGCGTGCGTGACTCGCTGCAGTGGCTGCTTGAAGGCAAGGATTACCGCGTGCGATGCTACGACTCGGCAGAGACTTTTCTCAGCCGTTACGACGCGCGTGAAGTGGCCTGCCTGATTGTCGATATCCGCATGGCGGGCATGACCGGGCTGGAACTGCAGGACCGCCTGGTCGAGCGCAAGTCGCCTCTGCCCATCGTGTTCATCACTGGCCACGGCGACGTGCCGATGGCGGTCAACACGATGAAAAAGGGTGCGATGGATTTCATCCAGAAGCCGTTCCAGGAAAATGAACTGGTCAACCTGGTCGAGCGCATGCTGGAGCAGGCCAAAGACGCCTTCGCCGGCCACCAGCAGTCGGCCAGCCGGGACGCACTGCTGGCCAAGCTCACCTCGCGCGAGGCGCAGGTGCTGGAGCGCATCGTCGCCGGACGCCTGAACAAACAGATCGCCGATGACCTCGGCATCAGCATCAAGACGGTGGAGGCCCACCGCGCCAACATCATGGAAAAACTCAACGCCAACACCGTTGCCGATCTGCTGAAGATCGCCCTCGGTTCCACCACCACAAGGGCCTGAGCGCCGCCTGCAGGCGGCTCGGCAGCCGCTCCTTTTTTGATAGCTGTTCGCGCACGTAATTGTTGGGCTAGCAGCTTTTTTTATTCCAGAAACAGCAACCATGACGGCCCACATCATTGACGGCATCGCCCTGTCCAGAAAACTGCGGGCCGATGTCGCTGCCCGTGCCGCGGCCCTGCGCGCGCGCGGGATCACGCCGGGCCTGGCCGTGGTGCTGGTGGGCGAGAACCCTGCCAGCCAGGTGTACGTGCGCAACAAGGTCAAGGCCTGCGAAGACAGCGGCTTGCATTCGGTGCTGGAACACTACCCCGCCACCCTGAGCGAAGCCGAACTGCTTGCGCGCGTGGACGCCCTGAACCGCGACCCGGCGATCCACGGCATTCTGGTTCAGTTG
>NCGI01000220.1 GCA_002256925.1 Polaromonas sp. 28-63-22 | reverse complement strand
CGGGCAGCTACCGGTTTCGCACCATCCGGCCCGTGGCCTACAGCGGCCGCACGCCCCACATCCATGTGAAGGTCAGGCTCGGCTCGCGCGCGCTTCTGACAACACAGCTTTACGTTGACGGCGAACCAGGCAACGCGCGCGATTTTTTGTGGCGTGGCCTGAGCCCGGCTGACCGCGCTTTGCTGACGGCTTCGTTCGTGCCCGGTCCGGACGGCATTCGCGCCCGTTTTCCTCTGGTGGTAGCCACCTGAGTCTCGTGCCAACGGGTTTAATATCCGGCTTATGAGTCAACATCTCTTCATCCTGACCGGTGCCTCCCGGGGCATGGGACTGGCGATGGCCAGCAAACTGCTCAAACCCGGCAATACGCTGCTTTGCATTTCACGCAAAACCAGCGACGTGCTCGTTCAGGAAGCCCGCCAGGCCGGCGCTACCCTGCTGCAGTGGACGCAGGACCTGGCCCACAGCGCTGTCGCCAGCGCACGGCTGAACCAATGGCTGCGCGAGCGGTCCAGCGCCGGTTTTGCCAGCGCCGTGCTGATCAACAACGCCGGCATGATTCCTGACATCGGCCCGCTCAGCGAAGCCGATGCGGGCGATGTGCGCCAGGCACTGCACGTGGGAATCGAAGCGCCCATGCAACTCACGGCAGCGTTCCTGGGCGCGACGGAAGGCTGGTCGGCCCGGCGCAAGGTGCTCAACATTTCGTCAGGGCTGGGCCGCCGGGCCATGGCTTCGCAGGCTGTCTACTGCGCGGCGAAGGCAGCCATGGACCACTTCACGCGTTGCGTGGCGCTCGAGGAAGCCCTGAAACCCCGTGGAGCCGCAATCTGTTCGCTGGCACCCGGCGTGATCGACACCGACATGCAAACCCAGTTGCGCCGCGCCCCATCTTCCGCGTTTCCAGACCAGCAAGCGTTCATCGACCTCAAAAACAAGGGGCTGCTCAGTTCGCCCGAAGAAGCCGCCGCACGCGTGCTGGCGTACCTGGCACGCCCTGACTTCGGGAGCCAGCCTGTGGCGGATGTGCGGGAGTAGGTGTACAAGCCCCCACGTTCGCTCGCTGCCGACCACCGATCGTCCTGAGCCTGTCGAAGGATGCCCCCCAAAGGGGGCTGGCCTTGCTTGGGGCGGCCCGGCGCTGCGGCCATCGCCCCCACGTTCGCTCGCTGCCGACCACCGATCGTCCTGAGCCTGTCGACGGATGCCCCCGGGTAAGGCAGGTCAGACCGGTCTGTCGTCCTTGAGCATCTGATAGATCTCGTCCTTCGTTTTCAACCGTTTTTTCTTCAGCGCTTCCAGCGCTTCGTCCGTGATGACGCCCTGGCCTTTTTCGTAACGGGCAATAGCGTGGTTGTCCTGGTCGTACGCAGCAAACAGGTTTGCAAAACGCTGGCTGGAGGTCTTGAGCGACCGCATCTTTTCAAGGTGTTCCGGAAACTCGTGCGCAATATCGTGATTCAGAAGATCCATAGCTACGCTCCATTCAAAAATGTGGGAAACCTTCGCCGAGAGCTGACAATGCCCTGACACCAGGCGAGCTGCACACCGGACTGCCCGGGAGCCGGGTTGGACTGGCGCCCCTCTGCCAAGACAGCGCGTAGGCTGCGCTGCATCCGGGCAATTGCATCCGGATTTTCCCGGCGCGGCTTCCAAGCCTGGTACTTTTATAAGCGGATGTGAGGCCCTGCGCCGTCAGACAGTGCGCCGAAAGAAGCCGCGCGAAACCTGACCGTGACGCGTCCGGGCCAGGCGCTGCCGCGCTTTACCGCGTATCGCCGCGTAGCCCCGCGTTACTCGGCCTTGATGTTGGCCGATTTGGCGAGCTGGGAATAACGCACCAAGTCGGACGTGATCAGCCTGGAGAGATCCGCTCCGTTTCCCGCCAGCGCTTCAACACCTGCATTGGAAAGGTTGTCGCGCACAGCCGGCTCTGCCAGCACTTTTTGCACATCCGTGTAGATGCGGGCCACGACATCGGGCGGCATCCTGGCGGGGCCCATCAGGGCCTACCAGAGGGAGAAATCCAGCGGCTTCAGGCCCTGTTCTTCAAAAGTCGGAACCTGCGGCATCAACGCGTACCGCGCGGCGGTGGAAACGCCGACGCCATAGAGCTTGCCGGTCTTGATGTGGGGAGCCACGAGATTGGCACTCAAAATGGCGAGCGGTATCTGTCCGCCCACGACGTCGGTCAAGGCTGGCGCACAGCCCTTGTACCCCACATGCGAGGCGGTCACGCCGGACCTGCGCGTGGCCGGCCGTACCGGCCCGGGAGCGCGGTTGAACGACAAAAAAATACTCCGATTGGGCGCGGCACACGCTGATGTGACCAAAACCATCGACCACGCCCCGATCAAAGAGGATGCGGTTATCGATAGCGACCCCTGGAAACTTCAGGGCTCGACCTTCACACCCTTCCAGAACGCAACATAGCCCTTGATGTTCTCGGCTTCAGGTTTCGGGTCGGGGTAATACCATGCTGCGTCCGTGTTCATCTCGCCATTGACCAGCAGCGAGTAGTAGCTGGCCTGACCTTTCCACGCACACATAGTGTGGTGATTGCTGAAGGTCACGTGCTCACGGTGGAGGGAATCAGCGGGGAAGTACTGATTGCCTTCAATCACCACGGTCTCGTCGCTTTCTGCGATAAGCGCGCCATTCCAGATTGCTTTCATGAGGTTCCTTGCGTTTCGGTTGACTCTTGCTCCATCGTACGCCGCACCGGACACGCTTCACGATGCAGACGCAGGAGGCAATGAAGTATTTCGTCATCTACCCAATAAAAATGCCAGCGTGTGCGCTGGCATGCCGGGCTCGTCATCAATCGTTATCGACCATCACCGCGCTTCGCGCAGCGACAGGGCCGCGTGATCCTGTGACCGTGCGCTTCAGTCGTGGCCCCTGTCCTTGTTCTTTCCATGACCGCGGCCTTTTTCCTTGCGTCCATGTTTGTCACCATCGTCGTCGTGTCCATAGCCACGCTGGTCGTCACTCCGTCGCTCGTAGCTCCGGCGCTCGTAATCATCGTCGCCATTGACCCTGACGAAATAAACCGGCTGGCCACAGGCGTTGTAACGCCTGCAGTGCTTGGACCAGTTCTTGGCATGGCCGGGCGGTACATGCAGGTACAACGGCGCCTGTTGAACCATAACGGGAGGACGCTGAATGATCACGGGCTGCGCGTAAATCAGCGCTGGCGGCGGCGCATTGCCGATCTCAATACGACCATACACGCCGGGACTCAAAGCCCCTTCGACGATGGCGTTCACGTAGGGCTGGGCTGCTTGCGCGGCCGTTGCCCATAAGCTGGTCATTGCAACCAGCGCGGCCAACGTCATAGGCAAGGTTTTACTTCTCGGAATTTCACTGTTCATGGTTTTCTTTCGGGTGCTTGCAACAAGGTCGCGGGTTGAGAAGGCAACTGACAAATCACCCAACACATCTCCGTCAAATCGGGCGTACCGTACCGGGCCATCCATCACGAATGGCCACCGGCTGCGACTCGCATCGAATTGCCTTCCACGACAACGCGGGAACCCACGGCCACCGCACCCGGCTGCTCGATGGTACGCACCGAACCATCGTTCATCCGCACGCGCATTTGATAGACAGTGACTTTTTTCATGTTTTTCTCGACCGCATTGCCCGCGTAGGCACCCCCAGCTGCGCCCAGCACCGTCATGGCTGTCCTGCCATTGCCGCCACCGACCTGGTTACCCAGCACACCACCAATCAGGCCGCCAGCCACAGTTCCAATGCCAATGGTGGTATTGCCCACGGCGACGCCGTTGACCTGCCCCTGACGCTGCACGGCCACTGTCGATTCCACGGTGCCGCAGGTAGCGCACGCGACCGCGCGTGGGCTGTGAGGCTTCGGCGCAGCCTGGGCCACCACCACCGGGGCGTGTTGAATGGCCGCGGCGGGTGCCCGATGGGGCGAAGGTGCTTCCTGCCTGGGCGCGCTCTGGTAGGAACCGGCCATGTCGGTTGCACCGCCGGGCTGGGCGTCTGATTTGTT
>NCGI01000219.1 GCA_002256925.1 Polaromonas sp. 28-63-22 | reverse complement strand
CTCTGGAACCACGAGGACACCACGCCCTACGAATGCGACGGCCTGACGGCTTACCGCCAGCGTCCGCTGGCCGTGGCGCTGCCGGAAACCTATGCGCAGGTGGCGTCGGTGCTCAAGACCTGCCATGGCCTGAACGTGCCGGTGGTGGCGCGCGGCGCGGGCACCGGCCTTTCAGGCGGCGCGATGCCGCACAAGCTGGGCGTCACGCTGTCGATGGCCAAATTCAACAAGATTCTCAAGATTGATCCGGTCAGCCGTACTGCCGTGGTGCAGGGCGGCGTGCGCAACCTGGCCATTTCCGAGGCCGCCGCGCCCTACGGCCTTTACTACGCGCCCGATCCGTCGAGCCAGATCGCCTGCACCATCGGCGGCAACGTGGCCGAAAACTCGGGCGGCGTGCACTGCCTGAAGTACGGCCTGACGGTGCACAACGTGATCAAGGTCAGGGGTTTCACCGTCGAAGGCGAAGAAGTCGAATTTGGCAGCGACGCGCTGGATGCCGCCGGCTACGACCTGCTGAGCGTGCTCATTGGCAGCGAAGGCATGCTGGCCATCACCACCGAAGTGACCGTGCGCCTGATACCCAAACCGCAACTGGCGCGCTGCATCATGGCCAGCTTCGACGACCTGCGCAAGGCCGGCGACGCCGTGGCCGCCGTGATTGCCGCCGGCATCATTCCGGCCGGGCTCGAGATGATGGACAAACCCATGACGGCCGCGGTCGAGGATTTTGTGCATGCCGGCTACGACCTGACGGCAGCGGCCATCCTGCTGTGCGAAAGCGACGGCACGCCAGAAGAAGTCGAGGAAGAAATCGGCCGCATGAGCGAGGTCCTGACGCGCTGCGGCGCGACCGCCATCGCGGTGAGCCAGAACGAAGCCGAGCGGCTGCGGTTCTGGAGCGGCCGCAAGAACGCCTTTCCGGCATCGGGCCGCATCAGCCCCGACTACATGTGCATGGATTCGACCATTCCGCGCAAGCGCCTGGCCGACATCCTGCTGGCGATTGCCGGCATGGAGAAGAAATACGGCCTGAAATGCGCCAACGTGTTTCACGCCGGCGACGGCAACCTGCACCCGCTGATCATGTTCGACGCGAATGACGCCGACCAGTTGCACCGCTGCGAGCTGTTTGGTGCCGACATCCTGGAAACCAGCGTCGCGATGGGCGGCACCGTGACGGGCGAGCATGGCGTGGGGGTCGAGAAGCTCAACTCCATGTGCGTGCAGTTTTCGGCCGCCGAGAACGAGCAGATGTTCGGCGTCAAGCGCGCGTTTGACACCAAGGGCCTGCTCAACCCCGGCAAGGTCATTCCCACGCTGAACCGCTGCGCCGAGTACGGAAAAATGCTGGTGCGCGGCGGCAAGATCGCGCACCCGGATCTTCCGCGCTATTGAGATGTGGCCCCCACGGTCGTTCGCTTCGCGTAACTCCCTGCCCCCCGAGGGGGCCGCTGCGCCTGCGGCCCGGCAAAGCCGGTTCCGCGGCCCCTGCTTGACGAGACCTGGCTACAACGCTTGTGCCTCAGTCTTACCCCCACGCTCGTTCGCTTCGCGTAACTCCCTGCCCCCCGGGGGGGCTGTGTGCCGCGGCTCCGAGCCTGCAGTGCAGGCTCGGACGGTACACAGAAGGGCTGCGTCTCGCAGCCCGGCGCCTGCGGCCCGGCCCTTCGACAAGCTCAGGACAGGCCAAAGCCGGTTCTGCGGCCCCTGCTGGCTTGAAGAGCGCCCACGTTCACGCGGTTTTTCGGATACGGCTGCGCGTTTGACCTGCAGAGCTTTGCCCTGATGGAAGCACTGCGCGGTCTGGCCTGGCTGCTGGCTTTTCAGTCGGCGGGCGAGTTGCTGGCGCGCGGGCTGCACCTGCCGTTTCCGGGCCCGGTGGTCGCGATGATTTTGCTGCTGCCCGCGCTCAACTGGCGCGTGGTGCGGCAGCCCGTCAGCGCCTGCGCAGACTTTTTGCTAATGCACCTTTCGTTACTCTTTGTACCGGTCGGTGTGGGTGTGATGACCCATCTTTCGCTGGTCAGTCAGTACGGCCTGCGCATTCTTGCGGTGCTGGTGCTGTCCACGCTGGCCGGTCTGGCCGTGACCGTACTCGGTCTGCACCTGCTGCAACGCGACGCGGCACCGCAAAAACTGGAGGGGGACAAGCGTGCCTAAATTCGTCGAACTGTGGGTGTACCTGTCGGCCACGCCACTCTTTGGTCTGACAGCGACGCTGGTGGTGTACGTGCTGGCCCACGCCGCCTATTCGCGCCTCGGGCAGCCGCCCTGGGCCAACCCGGTGCTCTGGACGGTAGTCACACTGGCCGCCGCGCTGGTGGTCACCGATGTGCCTTACCCGACCTACTTTGCCGGCGCACAGTTCATCCATTTCCTGCTGGGGCCTGCAGTGGTGGCGCTGGCCTGGCCGCTGTGGCAGCGGCGCGCCGAATTGCGCGCGCACTGGGCACGCCTGCTGGCGGTCGCACTGGCCGGCGGCCTGGCCGCCAGTGGCACGGCGTGGCTGCTGGGCTGGGCCTTCGGCCTGCCCGACGACGTCATCTTTTCGCTGGTTCCGAAGTCAGTCACCGCGCCGGTCGCCATGGGCATCGCCGAAAAAATCGGCGGCATTCCGGCACTGGCCGCCGTGTTTGCGGTGATGACCGGGCTGGTAGGCGCGATCGCCGGCAAATATCTGTTCGATGCGCTGCGCATTCCCGCGACCGGTGCGGGCTGGGCTGCTCGCGGTTTTGCGCTGGGCACGACGTCGCACGGCATAGGCGCGGCGCGCGCGCTGCAGGTCAATGCGGATGCAGGCGCCTACGCCGGGCTGGCGCTGGGAATGCAGGTGGTGCTGGCGTCGCTGCTGATTCCACTGGCCTTCCGGCTTCTGTGAAGCCAGGGCGGGAGCGCCCCCTCAAAACGAAGCGGCGCGCGCGTCCGGCAGCACCCTGACTGCCTGACCGCGCGCCAAGGCTGCGTCGATTAAACCGCCTGCAGTCCAGCCTTGGGCTGACCGGGGGTCGATGATTTGGTGCTGCCGGTGGTGCCAAACATGATCTCACCCGACAACTGGCCGCCTTCTTCAATCACCAGCTTGCCATAGCGAATCGTGCCCGTGACCTTGCCGGTGGAATAGATCACCAGCTTCTGGCGCACCGTGAGGTTGCCATTGAACTCGCCGCGGATCTCGGCCACGTCGATTTCAGCGGAACCCTTGAAGGCCCCCTGCTCGGCGATCTGAATCACGCGTGAGTCCATCGTCGCCTCGACCAGGCCTTCAACCACCAGCGTGTCGCAATCGGTGATCTCGACGCCTTTGAGCTTGATGTTCGGGCCGACGGTCAGCTTGCTGCCACCTTCAGGCGTGGCAGACACGGTGGTGACGGTTTCTGCGGGTTTGGTCGTGCTTGGCGAGCTGCCCGACGAAGGCGGGGACTGCAGGGAGCCGCCGCTGCCACTGCCATACGTGCCCGCAGCGCCGTGACGCAGGTTGGTTGGGGTTTCATTCTCACGCTTGCCAAAAAACGGTGTTGCCATTGGGTGTTCCTTCAAAAGAAAGCATCGTACGTCTGCACCCCGCAAAAACTCTCGCAGCTTTGCAAGAGAGGTAACGAAATTATTTTTTCAGACACATGCGGCGTGATGCCACCGCTGCGAGTTTTTCTTAAAGATGGCTGGCTGCGGGTGCTGCTGCAGGCTCGTCGCGCTCGGCCGCCTGAAGGTCCACGATCATCACCAGATCGCCCGCGAAACGACCGACACCGAACTCGCTCATCACGGCGTCTTCGCGCTCAGGCGTTTCCATGCGCCAGAAGCACATCGCCTGACGTATGCCGCCTCGCCTGGCCATCAGCACGTCCAGGCGCATGATGCTGCCGAAGCGCGAACACATGGAGCGCAACTCGCGTTTGATCTCAGTCGCATCGTTGCAGTTTTTAAGGTGTTCGGTGGACGGGCTCATGATGGTTCCAGCGCTCTGTTGTTGCCTGAAATGCAAGTTTCGGTAAGTTTTTTTAACTCTAGCTGACATTTGGTAACGCTGCGTAATTTTT
>NCGI01000218.1 GCA_002256925.1 Polaromonas sp. 28-63-22 | reverse complement strand
ATCATGGGCTGCTTCGCCTGAACGAAGGCGATATGGTGATGGATATGTTTGTCGGCAAGCTGCACGCGAAAGTTGTTCGCGTCGATGCGGCCGAGCAGTTTCTGGGACGTCTGGCGGGCGTGAGCGAACCGGAAGCCAAGCGCAAGATCATCGGCCGCGAGTTTGTAGAAGTGTTCAAGGCTGCGGCGGCCGATTTGATTGCGTCAGGTGCTAGCAAAAACGGAGCGAAGTGGCTGGCGAACAGCTCGGTCTGAAACTCCTTGAACCCTTGCGCGAGCTCTTCAAGGATGAGGTCCGTGAGCTGGGAGAGGCGCTGGGGCTTCCGCATGACATGGTTTACCGCCACCCCTTTCCAGGGCCGGGCCTGGGGGTGCGAATTCTGGGCGAAGTGAAGAAAGAGTACGCCGACCTGTTGCGCCGCGCCGATGCCATCTTCATTGAGGAACTTCGCAACTTCAGCGACGCAGAAAGCGGCAAGAACTGGTATGAGCTGACGAGCCAGGCCTTTGCCGTTTTCCTGCCCGTGAAAAGCGTCGGTGTGATGGGCGATGGCCGCACCTACGACTACGTGGTGGCCTTGCGCGCCGTGCAGACCAGCGACTTCATGACGGCCGACTGGGCGGAGCTGCCCTACGCACTCCTCAAGAAAGTCTCCAGCCGCATCATCAATGAGGTGCGCGGCATCAACCGGGTGACGTACGACGTCAGCAGCAAGCCGCCAGCGACGATTGAGTGGGAGTAAAGCCTCAGGAGGCCTTCCTGACGGCGTGAGGACCCCGGTAATAAACCGGGACGGCGGACACTATTTCCTGCAGAATGTGAAAAAACGTTACGGGCAGGCCTGCAACAGTAGCTTGCACCCCGTGTCAGTTTTCCTCGGGAGGGGGGGCCATGCAGGCACGGTACCGATTTGGATGTTTCGACATGCTGCCGGACACCCGTCAGTTGGTGCGCGGTGGCGCGCCCGTGGTCATCGGCGCCCGGGCATTCGACCTGCTGCAATGCCTTATCGAGTACCGCGAGCGAGTGGTCAGCAAAGACGACCTGATACGCCGCATCTGGCCCGAAACGGTGGTTGGCGAGAACAACCTGAATGTGCAGGTTGCGACCCTGCGCAAACTGATCGGGCCGCAGGCCGTCGTCACTGTAGCGGGTCACGGCTACCGCTTCGGTCTTGAGCTAAAAAGATCGGGTGTTGCGGGGGACGATTTTGAAAGTTCAATCGCGCCTCGGTTGGCGCTGCCCGACAAACCTTCCATCGCGGTCCTGCCGTTCCTCTGTCTGGGCGACGATCCGCAACAGGCTTACTTTGCCGACGGCGTTACCGAGGACATCACCACCGAATTGTCACGGTTTCACAGCCTTTTCGTGATTGCCCGCAATTCGGCGTTCACCTACAAGGGCCAGGCCGTGGACGTGCGAGCCGTGTCGCGCGATCTGGGTGTGCGCTACGTCGTCGAAGGCAGTGTGCGACGCGCAGGCAAGCGTGTGCGCGTAGTGGCGCAGCTTATAGATGCTTTGACGGGCGAGCACATCTGGGCCGAGAAATACGACCGGGTTGTCGAAGACATCTTCGACCTCCAGGAGGAAGTCGCCCGCGCTGTTGTGGTCGCCATGGCGCCGCAGATTGAAGTCCCCGAGGCGCGGCGAGCGCGCCGGATGGGACCTGACAACCTCAGTGCCTATGCCCTGGCGCAACGCGGCTGGGCTGTGGCTTCGGCCAGCGACATGGCCTATGAGCGTTCGCCCCGTGACGAAGCCTTTCGGTGGGCGACTCAGGCGCTGGCGCTCGATACCGATTGTGCGCTGGCACTGCGCACCATCGCGCTGGTGCATTGGTGGCACGCGTACCACAACACCACTGAATCGATACCAGGCACCATTGCCCTGGGGCTGGCTGCGGCGACGCGGGCTGTTGCGCTGGACCATGGCGACCACCACGCACGCCGCTGGCGCGCCCAGTTGCTGTTCATGGCCGGCCAGTCCGACGATGGACTGGCCGAGTTGCGGCAGGCCCACCAGATCAATCCCAACTGCGCCCTCACGCTGAGCTGGCTGGGTTGCTACGAGGCAACCTCGGGTGATGAATCCAAAGGTGTGCCGTACGCACTTGAGGCCCTGCGATTGAGCCCCCGCGACCCGTCGCGCGCCGCTTTCATGGCGGTTCTCGGATTTGCCCACTTCGCCACGGGCGATTACGCGGCCTCCGTGCAGGCGGCACAGGCAGCGCTGCGGGAAGCGCCGGGCAGTCCCATTCCCCACGTCGTCGGCGCGATCAGCTGGGTGGGGGTGGGCGAAATCGCGCTGGCGCAGGCTGAATTCCAGCGACTCGTCCAGATCGCGCCCAGGCTGGCTGAAGCACGCCTGGCCGGGCGGTGGCTGTCGGCGCGCCCACGCTATCTGCAGCGCGCTCACACCTTCTTGCGTATCGCCGCCGGAATGGAAGACCCGCACGCCGCAGATGCCTTGCGCTGACGGGGTTGCCGTAGCGGCGATTTTTATAACTTTTTAGTGCCACCGATGGACGCTGGGACGCCGGCAGCTCAAAGTCTGAAGCGCGCCGTGAAGTTCCACACGCAACAACAAGGAGGCCTCCCATGTTTGCACGAGTCATCACTGTCCACGCACAACCAGGCAAGATCGATGAAGCGGCCACCGCTTATCGCGACTCGATCATCCCGGCGGCCAAACAGCAAAAGGGCTTCGGCGGCGCCATGCTGCTGACGGATCCCGTCACCGGCAAAAGCATCTCGGTGACCCTGTGGGAAACCGAGGCCGACCAGAAGGCCAGCGAGGCGAGTGGCTACGTGTCGCAGCAACTGGCCAAGATCGCCCCTCTCCTGGCCGGACCGCCCGTACGCGAGTCGTTCATGGTCAGCGCGAAGGGCTGAGCCAACGGCTGTAACGCCTGATCCCCGTCCACCGCGTTCAAGGAGAACATTGATGACCTCAAAAGCCTTTGTCGTTTCGCCCAGGGACTATCCCCGTCCCTTGAACGTCGTGGGCGAGCACATCACGGTGCTGGCCTCGGGGGCAGCCACGGGTGGCTACGAAGTTTTTCTGCAGGAAGGACCGGAGGGCAGTGGCCCGGTGCCGCACAGTCATCCGTGGGATGAATCCTTCTTCGTGACACGGGGCGAAGTCAATTTCAGCATCGACGGTGCCGACCAGACGGCACCTGCCGGCACGCTGGTGCATTTGCCTGCCGGGACGATGCACGCATTTCACTTCCGCCAAGGCGGCGGGGCGATGATTTCGATGACCTCGCGTGACGGCGCCTCGCGCATGTTTACTGAGCTGGACCGCGAAATTGCCCCGGACCAGCCCGATCTTGGCAAATTGCTGGCTATTGCCCGGCAACATGGCCTGACGGTCGCAGAACCGGCATGAGCGACATCGTCATTGCGATCAATGGCCAGGTCTCCCGAGCAGGCCATCCGGTCCTCGCATGCCTTGAGGCAGGGGGAGGTTTGCGCCGCCTTTGACTCAAGGACTTTGCCAGTCCCGAACCAGCATCCTTTCCTGAATCCATGAACCCACCAAAAACGGCTCACCATGCGCTTGACAACCCTCGAAACCGACTACCTGGTGATTGGCGCTGGGGCCACCGCCATGGCCTTTGTTGACACGCTGCTCACCGAAAGCGCCGACGCTACGGTGCTGATGGTGGACCGCCACCACCGGCCGGGCGGTCACTGGAACGACGCCTACCCGTTCGTACGGCTGCACCAGCCTTCCGCGTTCTATGGTGTCGCCTCGCGAGAATTGAGCAACTGGACCAAAGACCAGACCGGCCTGAACGAGGGCCTTTACGGCCTGGCTTCGGGTGTCGAGGTGCTGGCCTATTTCGACCAGGTGATGCAGCAACGTTTTTTACCCTCCGGCCGGGTGCAGTGGTTACCGATGTCCGAACACAGCAGGGGTACTGACGGATCGCACCAGATTCAGTCGCTGACCAGTGGGGAACGCCAGCAGGTCACCGTCCGCCGCAAGGTGGTCAATGCCACACATGCCCAGACGGCCGTGCCTTCAACCCACCCGCCCAAATACACGGTGGCCCCGGGGCTGACCTGCGTGCCGGTGAACCAGCTGGCGCAGATCGGCCGCCCGTACGGCCGCCCCATCGCACCCGCTGGATCATGCCGCGTGACGCGTGGCTGCTGGACCGCGCAAACAACCAGCCCGGCGCCGACGACTTCGAGCGGACCATCGGCAGCACCATTGGCCAGTTTGAGTCCATCGCCGAGGCCACGTCGCTCACTGACCTGTTCAACCGGCTGGAGGACCGTGGCTTGCTGATGCGGATCGACCCGTCCGTGGAGCCCACCACCTACCGCTGCGCTGTGGTGTCTCAAGCCGAGCTGGCGCAGCTCCGGCGCATCGAGGATGTCGTACGGATGGGTCATGTCCAGGCGATCGAGCCAGCCCGGATCATGCTGGACCAGGGCAGGGTGCCGGCAGACCCCCACATCAACCTGCTGATGGTGCGCTGGTGCCAGCCACTCTTCAGCGCGGCGCTGACCGCGTATGTCGAGTGCCACCTATCGGACCAGGACGCCATGAACGCCTTGTGTACCGTGGTGCCCAGCCCGGAGGCGCCCGCCGACTGGCTGACCATGTGGGCCGTCACGCTGGCCAATACGGCGCGCTGGCGACAGCACGCCGGGCTCAGCGCGTGGCTGGTGCAGTGCCGCCTGAACAGCGTGACAGCGATGATGCGCGGCGTGAAGGCAGACGACGCGGCCAGGTTCGCGCGGCTCAAGGAAAGCGGCGCCAAGGCAGGCGCTGCGGCGGCCAACCTGCCAAGGCTATTGGCCGCCATCGGATGAACGGGGTGAGGCTGCAAACCTTGCCGCTCACCGACATCCCCAAGCGGGTAGCCGGGCAGGGCAGCGGCAGTAGGGCCGTCCGGGCCGTTCGGTGATGCATTGACCTGCGCCATCGGCCATACTTCAGGGCATGTACCTTCCTCCACAATTCAGGGGCGACGACAGGCAGGCAGCCGCACTGATGCAGTCCCACCCCTTCGCCAGCCTGATCAGCACCGACGACGCCGGTCTGCCTTTCGTCACCCATTTGCCGCTGCATCTGCAGCAGCCCCACCAGGCCGGGGAGGGCGCACCTTTCGCCCTGCTGGGTCACGTGGCCAGGCCCAATCCGCACTGGCGTTATCTTCAGGCCAGGCCGAGAGCCGTCGTGACTTTCATCGTGCATTGCACTGTCGAGACGCGGCTGATCGAGCACTTCGACGACAAGGACCACCTGCTCAAGCACCTGATCGCAGACCACGACCCGGCGTATGCCGACCAATGGCGCGGGCTGGGTGAGGACTACCAGCACAAGATGATGAACGGCATCGTCGCCTTTGAGTTGAAAGTGCTGGAGCTGCAGTGCAAGGTCAAGCTCAACCAGCACCGGCCGGAAGCGCATGCGGCCATGCGGGCCCTGTATGCCCAGGGCGGTGAAAACGAGCAGGGACTGGCCCGTTGGATGGACCAGCTGGGTATCGGCCAGGGCACTGAAACCGGCAAGGAGGCTTGATATGCGGGCACTGTTCGGTGTTCTCGGCCTGGTCCTGGCGTTGGCCATCGTCGGGTGGCTGGCCAAGGCGCAACTGGCTTCGACCCGACAGGCTGTCCCCGCGTTGTCCGTGCCCGGCGCGGCGCCTGCCAGCGCGCCGGCAGCCACCGTGCGCGAACAATCGCAGCAGATTCAACAGCAATTCAAGCAGTCGGTGGAGGCCGCCATGCAACAGGCCCGTCCGGTGCCTGATGGCCAATAAATATGATCAAATCGGCCTCCAGCCCAGGTAATACCTGCGCAAGCAGCTATTAAAAACGTAGCAACATGGGACCTGACGAGCACACTGATTTCATGCAGCTTGCCCTCTTGCAGGCGCGCGAGGCCGCAGCCAGCGGCGAGGTGCCGGTCGGTGCGGTGGTGGTACGCCAGGGCCGGGTGATCGCCACGGGCCGCAACGCGCCGATTGACGGACACGACCCCACCGCCCATGCCGAAATCGTAGCCCTGCGGGCGGCGGCGCAGGCGCTGGGTAATTACCGGCTCGACGACTGCGAGCTTTACGTCACGCTGGAGCCGTGTGCCATGTGCAGCGGCGCGATGCTCCACGCCCGGCTCAAGCGCGTGGTGTTTGGCGCGTCCGACCCCAAAACCGGCGCGGCGGGCTCGGTGGTCAACCTGTTTTCACAGGCGGCATTGAATCACCAGACCGAACTGCAGGGCGGGGTGCTGGCCGCAGACTGCGGCGCGCTGCTGCAAGACTTTTTTCGCCAGCGCCGCGCCGACCAGCGCCGGCAATCCCTGCACAACCATCCGCTGCGCGACGACGCGCTGCGAACGCCGGACGAAGCATTTGCCGATGTGCCCGACTACCCCTGGCAGCCTCGCTACCTCAGCGATTTGCCCTCGCTTCGCGGCCTTCGGCTGCACTATCTGGACGAGAGCGGCAGCCATTCACCTGGCGCGGGCCTGACCTTTCTCTGCCTGCACGGCAACCCGGCCTGGAGCTACCTCTACCGCACGGTCTGCTGGGTTTGACACTGCCGATGGCGGCACCCGGGCGCTACAAGGGTCTGCTGGTCATGAACACCATGCTCGCCACCGGCGATGCGCCACTGCCGGCAGGTTTTCTGGCGTGGCGCGAAATGTGCGCAAAGAACCCGGGCTTCGACATTGCCCGGCTGTTTGCACGGGGCAACCCGCAGATGAAGGCCGCGCAATGCACGGCTTACAGTGCGCCTTTCCCCGACCCGGGCCACCGCGCGGCGACGCGTGTGTTTCCGGCCCTCGTGCCTGAATCCGTGGTTGACGACGGCGCCACAGTGTCCCGCCAGGCGCGTGCATTCTGGGGTCACGACTGGACCGGCCAGACGCTGATGGCGGTTGGCGCGAAGGACCCGGTCCTGGGGCTTGCCGTGATGCAGGCGCTACGGCAGCAGATTCGCGGCTGTGGCGAGCCCTGGGTGCTGGAAGATGCAGGCCATTTCGTTCAGGAGCATGGTCAGGCGATTGCCGAGAAAGCGGTCAACTTCTTCCGGCCCGGGCCCACCGCGTCGTAGCCGCTGTCCCAGGATATCAGCATGACACCAGCCCGGCCGGTGAGATACTCGAAGGCGTGAAAAAACATATCTACATCTACTCGCCCTCCAGTGCCGTGCGAGACAAAGCGGGTTTCAAGCGCGGCGTGAAGCGCCTTGCAGACATGGGCTACGACGTGGAAATTGACGAGGCGGCGCTGTCGGCTCACCAGCGCTTTGCCGGCGACGACGACACGCGGCTCGCTGCCATCCACCGGGCCGCAGCCAGCGGTGCCGACGTCGCCCTGATTTCGCGCGGCGGGTATGGGCTGACGCGCATCCTGCCCGGCATCAACTACAAGGCAGTCGCCAGGGCGATCGACCAGGGCACCCACTTCGTCGGTCTGAGCGATTTCACCGCCTTCCAGTGCGCCGTGCTGGCGAAAACCGGCGCCGTCACCTGGGCGGGTCCGGCGGTTCTGGGCGATTTTGGATCCGAGGCCTCGCCGGACGAGATCATGGCGGCCTGCTTTGACGATCTGGTCACCGGGCAGGGCGAAGGCACAGGCTGGCGACTCCCCAAAAACGCTATCAATACAATAGCTGCCGACGCAGATAAACCGGGGGCTACAGCCCAGTTTTCCTTGAATAATGCGGTGCTGTGGGGGGGCAACCTGGCGGTTCTGTCTTCGCTGGTCGGCACGCCGTATTTGCCCGCCGTCAAGGGTGGCGTGCTGTTTCTGGAGGACGTGGGCGAACACCCATACCGCATCGAGCGCATGCTGACCCAACTCCTTCATGCGGGCGTCCTGGCGCAACAAAAAGCCGTTGTATTCGGTCAATTTACCGAATACAAGTTGGCAAAGCACGACAAGGGCTTCAAGCTCAACAGCGTGCTGGCCTGGCTGCAGGGCAAGATCAAGGCTCGTGTGCTGACCGGCTTGCCATTTGGTCATGTGGCGACCAAAGTTGTGTTGCCGATTGGTTGCAAAACCCGGCTGGTCGTTGAAAACAACGATGCGTTCCTTCTATGGGGCCACCGCTAGGAACTGACCGCATGCAGCGGCGGGAAAGCAGAAATCGCCCGGCAGCAGGGCGATTCAAAAAAAAGAGGGGGCGGCGCTCAGTTGGCCGTGAGCGAACTGGGGCGCGAACTCAGGCCGCGCGGCAGCAGGCCTTTGAACTTGTCGCTGATGCGCTCGACTTTCTCGCGGGCAATTGTCTCGCCGTGCATGTCAGCCAGCACCGCCATCACGGCGCCGCGCGCGTACCACAGCCCCTGAGCGTCCTGTGCGTACTTCACATTGCGGACAAGTTTCGGATGGTGTTCTTCGGCAAATTCACCAAGCTCGTCCAGAATGAATTGGCGAATGTCTTCCATGCGTTCTTCCAGCACGGCAGCCGACAACTCACCACCACCCAACAGCGCCAGCACGCTGTCTCTCAAATTTGGTTTTAGCCAACGCATAATTTTTATACTTCGGTTTTCGACAGGACTACCGCATGAATGACTGTTTGCGTCAGTTTTTGCGGCATCGCGAACCACACCCCTGTCAACAGGTTAAGGCTGCAAGCCGTCCGTTGCAAGAGATCCAGTCACGGGCGTGCACTGGAAACAACAATTGAATCAATATGTTACTGACAGCATATGATGTCATTTCTCGGGC
>NCGI01000217.1 GCA_002256925.1 Polaromonas sp. 28-63-22 | reverse complement strand
TCCACGCTGAGCGATTCACCTTTGGCCGCCAGCACCTTGCCGACGACCCCATCGGCCACGGCAAACAGCACGTTTTCCATTTTCATCGCTTCGATCACAGCGACGCGTTCGCCCGCCTGCACTTTTTGGCCGGGCTGCACCGCCACCTCGACCAGCAGGCCGGGCATCGGCGACAGCACAAAACGGCTCATGTCGGGTGGCGCCTTGTACGGCATCAGCGCATGCAGCTCGGCAGCGCGCGGCGACAGCACCAGCGCGTCGAGCCGCGTGCCGTTGTGGGCCACACGAATCGCCAGCGGGTTCTTGCCGACCCCGCGTTCAATCTGCGCGGCAAACGGTTGGCCGTTGACGGTGCCCCGGATTCGCGCACCGCCCAGATGCCAGGCGCTACAAATTTCATAGCTGCTCGCGCCCGTATCGATTCGGCTGGAGCCCGATTCGGCTTCATACTGGGTCACCAGCGCCGTCTGCCGGGTGTTGTGCCCGGTGGCGCCCAGACCGATCACCACGAACTCCTCGCCCACCGTCATCCCATGGCCAGGCAGTTGCCCGCTGATACCCGCTGCCCGCCCGAGCATGCGGCGATTGACGTAAGCGGCCAGCGCCACCAGAAAATCCGGGTCGGCATGCGGCACGTCTTCGGCCCTGAAGCCCTGGCTGTAGTTTTCAGCAATGAAACCGGTGTTGAAGTCACCCGCCACAAATTTCGGATGCGCCAGCAAGGCCGCCTGAAAGGGTATGTTGCTTGAGATGCCGCGAATCACAAAGCCGTTCAGCGCCTCGCGCATCTTCGCAATCGCGTCCAGCCGGTCCTTGCCGTGCACGATCAGCTTGGCAATCATCGAGTCATAAAACATCGGAATCTCGCCGCCGTCATCCACGCCGGTATCGACGCGCACGCCCATCAAATGCGCCGTGCCAGAAGCAAACATGGTCTGCTTCGGCGGCTGAAAGCGCACCAGCCGTCCGGTTGACGGAAGAAAATTCCGAAACGGGTCTTCGGCATTGATGCGGCATTCCATCGCCCAGCCATTGCGCTGGACGTCTTTCTGTTCGAGCGGCAGCGCTTCACCTGCTGCGACGCGGATCATCAACTCAACCAGGTCCAGCCCGGTGATGCATTCGGTCACCGGGTGCTCGACCTGCAGCCGCGTGTTCATCTCCAGAAAGTAAAAGCTCTGGTCCTTACCGACCACAAACTCGACCGTGCCGGCGCTCTGGTACTTCACGGCCTTGGCCAGTTGCACCGCCTGCTCGCCCATCGCCTTACGCGTCGCGTCACTGATGAACGGCGACGGCGCTTCTTCAATCACCTTCTGGTGCCGGCGCTGAATCGAACACTCGCGCTCGTTCAAATAAATCACGTTGCCCTGGCTGTCGCCGATCAGCTGGATTTCAATATGCCGTGGTTCTTCAACAAACTTTTCAATGAAGACGCGATCGTCGCCAAAGCTGTTGCGCGCCTCGTTGCGGCATGACGTGAAGCCTTCAAACGCTTCCTTGTCATTGAACGCCACGCGAAGGCCTTTTCCGCCGCCGCCCGCACTAGCCTTGATCATCACCGGGTAGCCGATACCCTGGGCGATCTCAACGGCTTTCTCAGGCGTTTCAATCGCATCGTTCACGCCGGGGATGCAGTTCACACCCGCCGCGCCTGCCAGCTTTTTGGATTCGATCTTGTCGCCCATCGCAGCTATCGAATAGTGCTTGGGGCCGATAAAAATGATGCCCTCTTCCTCGACACGCTTGGCGAAGCCCGCGTTCTCGCTCAGAAAACCGTATCCGGGGTGCACCGCCTGCGCGCCGGTCTGCTTGCAAGCCGCGATGATTTTTTCGGCCTGCAGATAGCTGTCACGGCTCGGCGCCGGGCCGATGTGGACTGCCTCATCGGCCAGCTCGACATGGCGCGCGTCCTTGTCCGCGTCGGAATACACCGCCACGGTTTGGATGCCCATCTTGCGGGCAGTGAGGATGACGCGGCAGGCGATTTCGCCGCGATTGGCTATCAGGATTTTGGTGAACATGGAGAAAACCTTTTTACCGCAGAGGCGCAGAGAACGCAGAGGGCCACAGAGGGTGAGAAACGGCAGTTATGAGAGTCTTAGACTTCTCTGCGCAGCTCTGCGTTCTCTGCGCCTCTGCGGTGAATGACTTCGTATTGATCACAGTGGAATACTCCCGTATTTGCGCCACGGGTTCTCAATTGTCTTGTCCCGCAGCATCACCAGGTTCCCGCAAATCCGCTCTCGCGTTTCATGCGGCAAGATTTCCCGACAAGCCAGGCTAAAACCCAAATTTTGTTCAGTCACGTTCACTCCAGCTTCATTTCAAAAGTTCAATTTGCATTGCAGTGGCTTTGACCAGCTCACCCAGCGTACTACGCCGAATGGGCAACTCACGCACCAGCTTGCCCATGCCGCCTGCCACTTTGACCCACGCATCCATGGTGCGCTCGGCCACTTTGGGCGCGATGCCGCCCGCTGTCGCCGCCTGCAGCAAGTGCGCCCGCGTGATGTTCTTGCCGTGCCCGGCCACGCTGGTCGCATGCTCGCCGCCGGGGCCGAAGCTGTAGGTCAGGTCAAACGCGGGCGACAGTTGCCAGCGGCCCTGCTCGTTCAAGCGGTAGGCGAAGTTGCGGCTGTGGTCGTCGCGGTTGTGCATCAGCACATTGAAGATGCAGCGTTCAAACGCTTTCAGTACGTCGCGCTGGTCCCCGGTGATGCGCAGCGTGGCAAGCAAGACGGTTTCGTAGTCGAGCGAGGGCAGGCGGTGGTCGGCTTGCAGATACGCCGACAGGCTCATGATGTGAACCCGGCTGACTTGTTTGCTGCTCACCAAACGGTCAAAACGCTCCACACCAAAGGCGCTGTGTTTGCTGCCCAAGTCAAAGAATCGGCTGCGCGGCATGTCGATGCCGCCGGCCCTTGCGACACGGGCATACAGCTCTTCGACGGCGCAGACTTCGCGGTGCTCGCCTTCGGCCGGGAACTTGACGAGCCAAGGCGTGGCACTGCCGACGAGCGGCAAGCCGCTGCTCAACTTGCCCGTGCGTGCATTGAAATCAACCAGCACTTTAGGGCGTGCACCTTGCGGTGAACCGCCCAATTGCATCAGGTGGCGCAGTTGGTCATCAGCGCGCTGGCTACCAGAATTTTCATCCGCCTGCAAAGCCGTGACCTCTTTGGCAAGCGCCTTGAGCTCCAGCGTTTCAGCCAGTGATTCGTCTTCATCGGCAGGCTCGAATGACAGCGCCCCCATGGCGCGCTGGCCCACCATGGCCAACCGCTCCAGCACCGACACCTCACGCGGCTCGCGCCCGAGCTTGCGCAACAGGCGATCCATCAGCAGCATGCCCCAGCCGTCAGGCAAGGCGTCGCCGATGAAGCCAGGCAGACCGTAGCTGTGTGACTCGCCTTTGAACGATGCGGTGACCGCACCCGGGCGAGGCAGCGGATGGTGCATGGACGAAAGCTGCAGGCCACGCGCGATAGCCTGCGGCGTGTACTCAAACAAAATACCGCGCGCTGTGGCGACCAGCGTGCCCAAGGGCCAATGCTCCTGCCAGCCATCGTAAAAAACGATTAACTTTTTCACGGACTTACGTCGCAGACTTGAATGTGTCGGCACTTCCAGACGCTGACCTTGGCACACGTGCACGTTGCCGACTCGCCAGAACTTGTTCGCGTTCGGCTTGCGCGATGCTGTCGACGGATGGTGCAAACAAGCCCTCAAGTTGATCGACGGCTTGCAAGGCCTGGGCCACGCGAACGACAAACTCAAAGCCGCCCTGCCCTTGCGATTCCAGCCTGCGCACCGATGAAAGTGAGCTTTGCGTCATCTCCGCCAGCTGCTGTTGACTTAAGTTTTGCGCCAGGCGCAAGCGCTTGAGGCGCGCGCCCAGGTCGGTACAAATGCTCCGCGATGACAATAAGTTATAAAAAGTCAAATATGAACATTTAATAAAAACAATCAAAGCGGGATATTTCCGTGCTTGCGCCACGGATTTTCCAGCTTCTTGTCTTTGAGCATCACCAATGACCGGCATATCCGCTTGCGCGTCTCATGCGGCAGGATCACGTCGTCGATAAACCCCCGCGCGCCAGCCACGAACGGATTCGCAAACCGCGCCTTGTACTCCGCCTCTTTCGCAGCCAGCTTCGCCGGGTCGCCCTTGTCTTCGCGGAAGATGATCTCGACCGCGCCCTTGGCGCCCATCACCGCGATCTCGGCATTCGGCCAGGCGAAGTTGACGTCGCCACGCAGGTGTTTGGAGCTCATCACGTCATAGGCGCCGCCGTAGGCTTTGCGCGTGATGACGGTGATTTTCGGCACTGTGCATTCGGCATACGCATAAAGCAGCTTGGCGCCGTGCTTGATGATGCCGCCGTATTCCTGGCTGGTGCCAGGCATGAAGCCAGGCACATCGACAAAGGTGATGACGGGGATGTTGGGGATGTTGAACGCATCGCAAAACCGCACGAAGCGCGCGGCCTTGATGGAGCTTTTGATGTCGAGGCAACCGGCCAGCACCAGCGGCTGGTTGGCGACGATGCCGACGCTCTGGCCTTCCATGCGGGCGAAACCGATGATGATGTTTTTGGCGTATTCGGGCTGAATCTCGAAGAAGTCGCCATCATCGACCGTCTTGACGATCAGCTCTTTCATGTCATAGGGCTTGTTGGCGTTTTCAGGCACCAGGGTGTCGAGACTCAAATCCATGCGGCTGGCCGGGTCAGCATTGGGCCGCACCGGCGCTTTTTCGCGGTTGTTCAGGGGCAGGTAGTTGTAGAGGCGGCGCAGCATCAGCAACGCTTCCACGTCGTTGTCAAAAGCCAGGTCAGCGACGCCGCTGCGCGTGGTGTGGCTGATGGCGCCGCCGAGTTCTTCGGCCGTCACCTCTTCATGCGTCACGGTCTTGACCACTTCCGGGCCGGTGACGAACATGTAGCTCGAATCCTTCACCATGAAGATGAAGTCGGTCATCGCCGGCGAATACACCGCGCCGCCCGCGCACGGCCCCATGATCATGCTGATCTGCGGAATCACGCCGCTGGCCATCACGTTACGCTGGAACACGTCGGCATAGCCGCCCAGTGACGCCACGCCTTCCTGAATGCGCGCTCCGCCCGAGTCATTGAGGCCGATCACCGGCGCGCCGACTTTCATCGCCTGGTCCATCACCTTGCAGATTTTCTCGGCATGCGCTTCACTGAGCGCGCCGCCGAACACCGTGAAGTCCTGGCTGAACACGAACACCAGGCGGCCATTGATCATGCCGTAGCCCGTGACGACGCCGTCGCCGGGCACACGCAGGTCCTGCATGCCGAAGTCGTGGCAACGGTGCTCGACGAACATGTCCCACTCTTCAAACGTGCCTTCGTCGAGCAGCAGCTCCAGCCGCTCGCGCGCCGTGAGCTTGCCCTTGCCGTGCTGCGCGGCTATGCGCTTTTGCCCGCCGCCCAGTCGGGCTGCAGCGCGTTTTTTTTCAAGTTGTTCAAGAATGTCTTGCATCGATGGCTTTCTTTGATCTCTTCAGTTGCTATCTATTTAGTAGCTGCTTGCGCACGTTCTGCATGGGCTGCAAGCAGATTTCGTGCTGCAGTCGAGGCCGGGAGCCTGCCGCTTTCCACGTCGGCGACCAGTTGGGGCAGCAAGGCGCTAACCGCCGGGTCATGACGAAACGACTGCCGCAAACCCGCTTCGATGCGCTCCCACATCCATGACAGTGATTGGTGCTGGCGGCGTGCGGCCAGTTTTCCGTTGTCGGTCTGAAGCTCGCGAAACTGCGTCACCGCCGTCCAGAACACGTCCACGCCCTTGTTGTGCAGCGCGCTGAGCTGAATGACTTGCGGGTGCCATACCTTGTCGTAACTGGCGGCTTGCGCACTGTCCATGGCGTTGTTGACGAGACCAAACAGCCGCATCGCCGACCACGCCCTTCTTGATGGCCTGCAAGTCGTCGCCGGCGTTGGGTAGCTGCATCAGCACGAACATGTCGGTCATGTTGGCAACCGCCGTCTCGCTCTGGCCCACACCAACCGTTTCAACGATCACCACGTCGTAGCCGGCCGCCTCGCACACCAGCATCGCTTCACGCGTTTTTTCGGCGACGCCGCCTAAAGTGCCGCTGCTCGGGCTGGGGCGGATATACGCTTTTTCGTTGACCGAGAGCATTTCCATGCGCGTCTTGTCGCCGAGGATGGAGCCGCCCGAGACGCTCGAAGACGGGTCGATGGTCAGTACGGCGACGCGATGGCCTTGCTCGATCAGGTAAAGGCCCAGCACCTCGATGAAAGTGGATTTGCCAACACCCGGGACGCCGCTGATGCCGAGGCGAAAGGATTTGCCGGTGTGCGGCAGGAGCGCCGTTAGCAGTTCATCGCCTTGCGTGCGGTGGTCGGCGCGGGTAGATTCGAGAAGTGTGATGGCTTTGGCGATGGCGCGGCGCTGGGCAGCAGCATCTCCCTGCACAATCTCGTCGAGCCGCTTGAACTCATGTCCCCCTGCCCGTTCGGG
>NCGI01000216.1 GCA_002256925.1 Polaromonas sp. 28-63-22 | reverse complement strand
GGTGCCTACCTGAAAGCACCGACCGACGGCGGTGCCGCCTATGGCGGATTGCTCGGCACGCTGCTGCCCCCAGCCACGGTCAATGCGCAGCTATCGGCCGGACCTGCCGGCGCGGCCAATGCGGGCGGGCTTTACATGACGGCCCTGGCCGACAAGATGTTTGACGCGGTGAAAACCCAGGCGCTGGACAAGGGCGCACGCAAGGTGCTGGTGCTGAACATGCCCGGCATCAACAACACACCGCGCTTTCAGGCAACGCTCGATCTGGTCGCGCTCGGCAGCGGCGGCGGCGCGGCAGGCGCAAGCGCGCGTCAGCAGACCGAAGCAGTCATCAAAGGCTGGGTCGAGGCCTTCAACAAACAGCTGGCCGCACGGTTTGCCGGAAATGCCAGCGTCGTGCTGGTTGACTTCTACACCGACTTCAACAACCAGATCGCAACGCCTGCGCAATATGGCCTCACCAACGTCAAAACCCCTGCCTGCCCGGTCCAGGGCATCGGCACCGATGGTCTGGCCATCTACAACGCGAGCACCTGCACGGCCACATCCCTGTCAGCACAAACGCCGCCTGCGGGCGCTTCGGGCGGCGCCAACTGGTGGAAAACGTATGGCTTTTCGGACGGCTTCCATCCCACGATGTATGGCTACCAGCTGCTGGCCCAACTGGTCAGTAAAAACCTCGCCGTAGCCGGCTGGCTGTAACCCATTCAACCCACAAGCACACCCATGAAAAAAGTTCTTCCCCACCTGCTCGCCGCCGCGACGCTGGCTTTTTGCGGCACGGCGCTGGCCCAGAAGGCTGGCACCTTCTCGGCCTCGATTGGCTTCACGACCATCGCTCCCTCGGTCAACAGCGGCAACCTGTCGGCGCCCAGCCTGCCCAACACGAAAGTTGACGTCAATTCCAACAGCCAGATCACGGGCGCGGTCAACTACATGGTGACTGACAACGTGGCGATACACGTGCCCCTGGGCTTTGGCTTCAAGCACGAAATCTCTGGCGCCGGCGCAATTGTCGGCGTTGGCAAGCTGGTTGACGCCAAGGCCTTGCCGATCACCGTGATTGGCCAGTACCGGTTTCTCGACGCCAACGCGACCTTTCGCCCCTATGTGGGCGCCGGCGTGTCGTACGTGAAGTTCTACAACGAAAAAGGCACCGGCGTGCTGACCGCCATCACGAATCCGGGCGGTCCTGGCACCGGCGCGTCCTTCGAGTCCAAGCTCGCGCCCACCCTGCAGATCGGTGGCACCTACAACATCAACGAGAAATGGTACGTTGACGTCAGCTATGCAAAAACCTTCCTGAAAACCCGCGCCAGACTCACCACCGGCCAGACCATCGATGTCAAGCTTGACCCGAGTGCCTATTCGGTGCAGGTGGGCTACAAGTTCTAGCCGGCAAGTCCTTCAGGGCGAAGGACGCCTGACCTGCGGCCAGGTTTGCGCGGACAGCACCACGCTGCCCGCGCAGGAAGTTCAGCAGCTTTCCAATGCGCCACGTCACACGGGACCAGGTGCCAACCCCGGGAAAGTGCCTGACGAGCCAGTGATAAAGCGGAATTCCCGCAAGGATATTGACAGGGAAGGTGATGCGGAGGGCATCATGGCATCGATCATCGAACGCTCCGGGCCGGCTGACGGCCTGACAGTTTCAAGCTGAGGATCACGGAAATCAGGATGATCGAGCCCACAATCAGCAGCGACCACTGCACCGGCATGTGAAACCAGGGCATTGCAAGCATCTTGCCGCCGATAAAAACCAGTACCAGCGCCAGGCCGTACTTGAGCAGGTGAAAGCGTTCGGCCATATCGGCGAGCAAAAAGTACAGCGCACGCAAGCCCATGATGGCGAATATGTTGGAGGTAAAAACGATGAACGGGTCGGTGGTGACCGCAAAGATGGCCGGAATACTGTCAACGGCAAAAACCAGATCGCTGGCCTCAATCATCATCAGCACCAGAAACATTGGCGTGGCGTAGCGCAACCCATCGACGCGCACAAAAAACTTCTCGCCGTGAAAGCCCGGCGTAATTCGCATGTGGCCGCGCAGCCAGCGCAGGAAAGGGTTCTTCTCCAAGTCGGGTTTTTGATCGGCCATGACCAGCATCTTGATGCCAGTGATCACCAGAAACAGGCCGAACACATAGAGCACCCAGGCAAATTCCGACACGAGCCAGACCCCGGCCATGATCATCGCCGCACGCATGACAATCGCACCGACTACGCCGTACAACAGCACGCGGCGCTGCAGCTCGGGCGGCACCGCGAAGTAGGTGAAGATCATGACGAACACGAACATGTTGTCAACCGACAAAGTCTGCTCAATGAGATAGCCGGTAAAGAACTCGAGCGCCTTGCGGTTGGCCATCTCGCGGCCGGCCGATCCGTCCAGGTACCACCACAACAGAGCACCGAATGAAATAGCCAGGGCGATCCAGGCAACGACCCAGCTCCCGGCTTCCTTGACCGAGACGCGGTGGGCCTTGTTCCCGCCGAGGACGAAAAGATCCAGGGCCAGCATCACGATCACAAAGGCAATGAAGCCGGCCCACATCGGGCCGGTGGCGAAGGATTCGATGTTGTTCATGGAGATGGTGTGGATTTCAGGTGGGGGGTCTGGTGTGCTGTCCTACCGGGAAGGGTTCGGTCGAGGCGCTTGCACACATGCGGTGGGTTTTCGAGGCAGCCAGCAGCGTCTGGCCTGCAGGTGCGCAGGCGCCCGTCACATGGCCGCCACGCCAAGAGCCAGAAGACCCGCCCCGACGCCTGCCGGAATGCCGACACGCTCCAGGTTCGACGCCGTGTCGCCGGCAATCACCTCGACGGGCACTGTGGTGCGTTCGATGACCTGATTGATGACCGAATCCTCGACCCATCGAACCAGCGAACTCTTGCGCGCGCTACTCATCACGATGCGCTCACACCGGAGCCGGCGGGCCGTGTCCGCAATGCAGTCGGCCGTGTCGCCGACCTCAGCGTGGACGTTGCAGGAAATGCCGAAACGGTTCAAAAGGCGCCGGGCAGGCGCGAGGGCCATCCCGGACTGTTCCTGATGGAAAGCCATCTGGGCCTGGCTGCTGGCGAAACGACCGACGTAGCTAGAAAACGGTGCTTGCACATTGAGAAGGTGAATGTCGAGTTCCCCGTTTTTCATGAACTCCCGCACCACGTGACGCACGCCATAGGCCGAGTTGGGTGATCCATCGACCGGGACAAGGACTCTTGGCATGGCTTTACTCCTTCAGTTTGATAGGGTTGATCGGCAGTCTTCGCTAATTCCGGGACACGACCAGCCACACTGCGGTGCGCGCCAGGAGTCTGCCCGCTACGACCCCATCGCGCAAAGGCAGGGTGGTAGCAGAACAGGTTGCAGCGTTCGTGGGGCGGCGGCTTGTTCAGTCAAAGATATCGCTCATCCAGGACTTCCTGCGCCGTGGGTCCCGACCGGCGTCGCGCCCGCTTGTTGGGTGGTGGTCTGACTCGTCAAAGTCTGGCCGGGAAGGCGTGGCGGGCCGGCCGGCTGGCGCGGGCGCTGCGGCACGCTCGATGAGCTTGTCAAGCTCGCCTCGGTCCAGCCAGACGCCACGGCACTGCGGGCAATAATCAATCTCGACGCTTTGGCGTTCGCTCATCACCAGCGAAACGTCAGTACAGGCAGGGCACTTCATAAGGTTCTCCGTGAAAACTGCTTATTCGTCTTGTCCACCCAGCCCAAACAGGCTGAGCAGGCTGGCGAACAGGTTGAAAAGTGAGACATACAAGCCTACGGTGGCCAGCACGTAGTTGGTTTCGCCGCCGTGGATGATGCGGCTGGTGTCGTGCAGGATCAGCCCCGCAGACAAGAGCGCAACCATGGCTGATACCGCCAGACCCAAAGCGGGGATCTGAAGCAAGATTGCACCCAGCCTGAAAGCGCCATGAACGTCGCGCCGGTGGCAGCCAGCGCCATCGTGACGACTTGCCCGCCGCCGGGCAGCGCCAGGGACTGCGACAGCAAAGAGCCGAGCGTGTAGCCCATGAAGCCGGTCAGACCGAACACTGCTGGTAAGGCCCAAACGCTGTTCTTGAGCTTGAAAACCACGAACAGCAGTCCGAAGTAGCCCGCCAGCGTGAGCAGGATGCCGGGGGCCGGCAACGTCAGCACGAGGCTGGTGGCGGCAACACCGGCGCTGAAGAGTAGCGTCAAACTCAGCAGCGCATACGTATTGCGAAGCACCCGCGCGGCTTCCGGGGTGGCTGGTGGCGCTGACGCCGTCAAGGCTGATGCTGGACGCTGCAGCAGATCGGGATTGGTGCGACTCATGGGATTCATCCTTTCAACGGAAGAGGAGGTTCAGCTGCGAATTGCCGGCACGGGGCGCCGAACTGCAGAAGCGCGGCGGGCGGATTGCCAGTTGTGCAACAACGCCCGCGCCGCGCGTGTGACCGCACTTTGCAGGGCTGAGCGCCAGTCGCGCGCTATCGATGCGACGATCACGGTGTCGGTGGTGTCGGTGGCCAGTTCGATCTGGCAGCGTTTGTCGACGCCGCCGCGCGCACCGGTCAGGTTCGACAACTGCACCCGTGCACGCGGCGCGAGCCAGCTCAGGCGACGCAGCGCCAGGCGCACGCGCCGCTCGGCCGATGGTTGCAGGTGATCGGCATCCGGATCGCAGGCTTCAAAAGTTATCTGCATCGAAATCTCCTTGCGGGTTAAACATGACGCAACGTTAAGCCGGACAATGGTTCCGTACAAGCAGATAATTACGATATAAAGCTTCTGTAAAACCTGAGTATTTTCGAACTGACGTTCGCAACGCCGGACGGCAGGCACACCCCATGAGCCAGAGCTTCAATTACCGCCACCTGTACTATTTCTGGGTCGTTGCCAAGGAAGGCGGCATGGCACGCGCTGCAGACCGCCTGGACATGGCCGTACAAACCGTCAGCACCCAGGTGCGCGAACTTGAGCGTGAACTCGGATTTACCTTGCTCAAACCGGCTGGTCGGGGGCTTGAGCTGACCGATGCGGGTCTGGCCGCGATGCGCCAAGCCGAGCAGATCTTTCAGCTCGGCGAACAGTTGCCCGAGGCCCTCCGCAACGCCGTGGGGCCGGCTACGGTGCGGCTCGCTGTGGGCATCTCGGACGGCCTGCCCAAGCTTGCCGTGCGCAGACTGATGGAGCCCGTCATGCAGCACCCCGGCTTGCGACTGCTATGCCACGAAGGTGAGTTTGATGATTTGCTGGCCGAGCTGGCGCTGCATCGGCTCGACGTGGTTCTGGCAGACCGCGCCGCACCCGCCAACCACAATCTGCGGCTTTACAACCACCCGATTGGCTCGTCGGAAATGGCCTGGTACGCGCCGGCCAGCCTGATCGTCGCGGCACGCCGGCATTTC
>NCGI01000010.1 GCA_002256925.1 Polaromonas sp. 28-63-22 | reverse complement strand
GCCAAGTCGGTGATTGTGGAAGACGACAGCCGCTGCATGATGGCGGTGCTGCCGGCCGACCGGACCGTGATGCTGGGTCATCTGGCCCGCTTGCTGGGCCGCAAGGATTTGCGCCTGTCCGATGAAAACCGTATTGCCATGCTGTTTGACGACTGCGACCAGGGCGCGGTGCCGCCGGTCGGCATGGCCTGGGGCCTGGAGACGATTGTGGACGACGCGCTGGAAGCCAGCGACGTGGTTTACCTGGAAAGCGGCGACCATGCGCACCTGCTGCAAATGTCGCACGACCAGTTTCACGCCCTGATGAGCACGGCGCAGCATGGGCATTTCTGCAAAGCCCCGCTGCCCTGACCGCGCGAACGCCGCACACGCCCTTGCACCCACCTGCCACCCACCAACCGGAGAACCCGATGAACGAAGAATCCCTGAGCGGCCCTGAAGGTGAAGGTCACCTTCGACGGCAGCATCGCGCTGCAGTAGCGCGGCGGCGCTCGAATACCGGCGTCGGCAAGCCGCCTCGGACTGTTCAGATCCCGCTCAACACCGCATCCATCGCGGCCACGACCTCATGGGCGCGGTCATGCAGGGAGGCGGTTTTGACCTTCAGCAAACGCTTGTCCAGCGGCGCTGCTTCAAACGGGACCAGCATCAGGTCTTGGCCCGCCACGTCAAACATCGGGCAGAGCTGGCGCGGCAACTGGGCCGAGGCGAGCCCGGTGATCGCCAGCGGCACCACCATGCGGGTTGCCAGGCTGCCCAGCAAGTCGCTCTGAATGTCGACGACGAATGGATAGTGCTCGCGCATTCTCGGGCTGGGGTTGTCGTAAACGTCGAACTGCATGCCGCGCCTACCAAACCCGCATGTCATCACACCACAGCCCATAAGACTCGAAGCGGCTGTTCTGTTCGGCCAGCCAGGCCTGATGTGTCTTGTCGAAGCTGCTTTTGCGCGGCGCCAGAGACTTGGCGTCAGCTGCTCGTTTCAGCACCTCGAATTGCTGCGCCGACACAATGACCGTATCGATGCGCCCATCTTTTTCGACGTAAACCGGTGCAATCTTGGCCTCCGCGCAGATCGCGCCGAAACGATTCTTGGCTTGGGTGGCAGTGACTAGCATGGGACGACTCCTCAAAGGTTGTTAGCCATTTTAGCCAAACCGGTCAGGCGCGGCTGAAATGCTTCAGAGCCTGACAGCTTCCAGACTGGGCCACCTGCGCAACAGCCCGGGCTTCACCGGGCAAGGGGCCAAACAGTTGATGCGCTGTGCCTGGCTGGCCATCGCCTGCGAAGCCGCAGTCTTGCTGTTTCGCCCGATTCAAAGCTGGCTGCTCACTGCCCATTTGAATGTTGCCGAGCGCCTCTGTCAGTGGCAGTTCAGGCCGGCTGACCTGCAAGCCATCATTCTTTGTGGTGCCCTTTTGATGTTCGCGCTGGTCTATGTCTGGGCGCTCGAGATCGCCGAAGAAAACAAGGGATTCGTCTGATACCTATCGTCGTCAAGCTGGACGTGATGCTGGCCAGACGCAAAATGCGCTCGCGCGATCTGGCGCCGTTGGTGGGCATTACCGAGCAGAACATTTCGCTGCTTCGCTGCGGCAAAGTCAAAGGCGTGCGCTTTGACACGCTGGCACGCATCTGCGAGGTCCTGGCTTGCCAGCCCGGTGACCTTCTGGAATTCGTGGCCGGAAAAACATAGCGACTTTCACACCCTGCGGCCCGCCACAAGCGTTTGATCAGGCAACTATTCAAGTGCGCTTGGTTCGACAAGAAACGCGGCAGGCCTGCAGGTCAAGCCACCGCCACCATCGCCCGCAGAGCGGCAATTTCTTCTGCGTCATAGCCCAGGCCCGCCAGCACGGTGGCCGTGTGCTCACCCTTGCGCGGGGGTTGCAGACGCACGCCCAGGCGCTGGCCGGCCATCGTGAACGGGAACAGCGTGGTCTTCGCGGTTTGTCCGGCGCGCTCGCCATCGGGCAGTGTGATGTCGGCCAGCCCGCCCGTGGCCAGCAGGTGCTCGTCGTCATAGAGTTCTTCGGGCCGGCGGATGGGTGCAAACGGCAGGCCGGCCTGTTCGAACAGCGAAGACAGCTCGGCGGCACTGCGGCTGGCCAGGCGCTCGCGCAGCACCGGCATCAGCGTGGGCCGTGCCTGCACGCGCTGGTTGTTGGTGGCAAGGCCCGGCTCGGCCAGCAGATCGGAAAAACCCAGCGCGGTGCAAAACGTGGCCCATTGCGCGTCGCTGACGGCGGCCAGAAAAATCTGCTCGCCATCCTTGACCGTGAACACGTCGTACACCGCCCAGGCCGAAATGCGGTCGGGCATGGGCGAGGCGGGCCGGCCGGTGATGGCGTACTGCATCATGTGCTGGCCGACCAGAAAGACATTGTTTTCATACAGCGCGCTCTGCACTTCCTGGCCCTTGCCGGTGATGCCGCGTTGAATCAGCGCACCCAACGCGCCAATCGCGCCAAACATGCCGCCCATGATGTCGTTGACGCTGCTGCCGGCGCGCAGCGGGTCGCCGGGGCGGCCGGTCATGTAGGCCAGGCCGCCCATCATCTGCACCACCTCATCGAGCGCGGTGCGGTGCTCGTACGGGCCGGGCAAAAAGCCCTTGTGGCTGACGTAGATCAGACGCGCGTTGACCTGGGACAGGGCCGCGTAGTCCAGTCCGTACTTTTTCATCGTGCCGGGCTTGAAGTTCTCCAGCACCACGTCGGCGCTGGCCGCCAGCCTGCGCGCCACCGCCGCGCCTTCCGGGTGGTGCAGATCAATCGCGATGCTTTGCTTGTTGCGGTTGAACATCGGGAAAAAACCGGCGCCGGCGCCCAGCAGGTGCCGCGTGCGGTCCCCGTCAATCGGTTCGACCTTGATGACGTCGGCGCCCATGTCGGCCAGCACCATGCCGCAGGTCGGGCCCATCACCATGTGGGTGAATTCGACCACGCGCAAACCGGCCAGCGGCTGGGCGGTGGCGCCGCGCCGGGGAGCCTCGGGGGGATGGCTGTCGGTAGGGGTGTGGGTCGGGTTCATTGGGTCAAGAGCTTGAAAATGTCCCGGCGTCTCGGTGCGCCAGCCCTTGCAGGCTCTTTGGCGCTCTTTTCAGCATCAAATCGGGCTCCAGCCCAGGTGATACCTGCGCAAGCAGCTATTGTATTGATAGCGACCCGACACATGGCCTGCGTTGTCACCCTGCCCGCTTCACCCGTCCCGGTGGCCTCACTTCAGCCAGCCGCGCTTCCTGAAGTACCACATCGGCACCACAGCGCTGGCGGCCATCAGCGCGACTGCATACGGGTAGCCGTAAGCCCATTCCAGCTCCGGGAAAAAGCCTTTGAAATTCATGCCGTACACGCTGGCGATCAGCGTCGGCGGCAGCAGCGCCACGCTGGCGACCGAGAAGATCTTGATGATCTTGTTCTGGTTGATGTTGATGAAACCGACCGTGGCGTCCATCAGGAAGTTGATCTTGTCGAACAGGAAGGCGGTGTGTGAATCGAGCGAGTCGATGTCGCGCAGAATCTGCCGCGCTTCCTCGAACTGCTCGGCGTTGAGCATCTTGCTGCGCATCATGAAGCTGACAGCGCGGCGGGTGTCCATCATGTTGCGTCGGATGCGGCCGTTCAGGTCTTCGTGGCGGGCAATCGCGCCCAGCACTTCGCCGGCCAGCGCGTCGGTCACGTCGCCCGACAGCACCTGCGCGCTGACTTTTTCGAGGTTCACGTAAATGCCTTCGAGCGTGTCGGCCGAATACTCGGCGTCGGCGTCGAACAGCTTGAGCAGCACTTCCTTGGCGTCTTCGATCAGCCCCGGGGCGCGGCGTGCGCGCATGCGCAGCAGCCTGAACACCGGCACGTCTTCGTCGTGAATCGAAAACAGCACGCCCTTGCTTTTCAGGTCGTCGTTGACCAGATTGAGGATGAAGGCGACCCGCACCGTGCGCGGCGTAAAAGCGCGCCGATTCCTCGATGTCTTCGTCCATCGCGTCTTCGGGAATCGACAGGCCGTAGTACTGCTTGACCCAGCGTTTTTCGTCAAGCGTGGGGGATTCGAGGTCCACCCAGATCGGCTGGAAACGGGAGAGTTCTTCGAGCGACTCGATCTCTTCCTGGAAGAGCCGGCCATTGGCGAGCGTGAAAATATTGAGCATGACGTACGGCCTCAAGGCCACACGGGCCTGATCGTTGGGGGTGGCGCGAGACCTGACGGCTATGGCGCAACGGGGAGGGGTGCTGTCGCCTTCATCGCCTCACAGAAACCCTGTTAGTTCCGGTGCGGTGCTGAAAGCTGGGGATGCTCTGCGTAACGATTGCGGGCTGTGGCGCGCAGATCGGGATGGACCGCAAGGCGTCTTTTTGCAGCCAATAGCCCGCTATTGGCAAGAAAAGCAACGCAGTGGGCCGCCCGAGCCCGCGCGATCACAGACTGCAAGCGTTACGCAGAGCATCCCTTACTGGGGCTGCTTTCCAAGGATTTCTCCGCTGTTGAATCAAGTCGGATTATGGCAGTTCAGTGCTGGTTTTTGCATTGACCGGGCGCATGAAAAACGCAACCAGCGGGAACTTTTTGGGGCCACCAGCGGTTTTTCACACGGTTGCATTGTTTGTTGCGGCGCACGGTTGCAATTGCCCGGCTTCGGGCGCATAGTGAATTCAGGAGAGTGTCCCGTCTGCCGCCGGGTTCTCGCAGATCCGGCGGTTTTTCAACCCGGTTCCAGCCTTGTGGAACCTTTTCGGAAGAAGGAGTTTCCTTATGAATCTGACGATCAGCGGCCATCATCTCGAAGTCACCCCCGCCCTGCGCGGTTACGTGACCACCAAACTAGACCGGATCACCCGGCACTTCGACCAGGTAGTGGATGTGAAAGTCCTTCTGACCGTTGACAACATGAAAGAAAAGGAAAGACGCCAGCGAGCCGAGTGCAATGTGCACGTCAAGGGCCGCGACCTGTTCGCAGAAAGTTCCCACGCTGATCTGTACGCCGCTGTGGATGAATTGACCGACAAACTCGACCGTCAGGTCGGACGCTACAAAACCCGCACCCAGGACCATCACCATGAGGCCGTCAAAAGGCAGACGGCCGAGTAAGGTTCTTCAACCCCCATGAGCCCGAGTGCACCGCCGACGCGGCGGGCCAGGGCCCACAGGCCGCTTGTAACCGGGCGGCTTTTTTTGTGCGCCGCATGCGGGCAAACCCGGTGTAAAGTGCATAATCCGGCGACTTGAAGATCGTTATGAACCGTCTTTCGCAAATTCTGCCCCCCACCCAGGTCGTGGTCCACGTCGAGGCCACCAGCAAGAAACGCGCTTTCGAAGAAGCCGGCCTGCTGTTTGAAAACCAGCACGGCCTGAACCGCGCGCTGGTGACCGACAGCCTGTTCGCCCGCGAACGGCTGGGCTCCACTGGTCTGGGCCACGGTGTGGCGATTCCCCACGGACGCATCAAGGGCCTGAAGTCGCCGATGGCGGCCGTGTTTTTGCTGCAGGTGCCAATCGGCTTCGACGCACCCGACGAGCAAGCCGTGGCGCTGCTGATTTTTCTGCTGGTGCCCGAGGCGGCCACGCAAAAACACCTTGAAATCCTGTCGGAAATTGCCGAACTGCTCAGCGACAGCGCGCTGCGCGAGCAACTGAAAACCAGCGACGATGCGGCCGCCCTGCACCAGCTGATTGCTTCGTGGCAGTCGGTGCATGAAACCAGTTCGTAGTGGCCGTGCGCGCACGATGAACCCTGCCGCGCGTGATCACCCGATCCGGCCAAGGTCAACCCGCAGGCACCACGTCGCTATTAAAAACATAGCTGCTCGCGCAGGTATCGATTGGGCTGCAGCCCTTTTTTATCTTAAAACGAAGGCTTTGAAGGCCGCTCTGGCATGAAGCCCACCGTCGTCAGTGCTGATGTTTTGTTCGAAGACCACCGCGCCACGCTGAAGTGGCAATGGGTGGCGGGCCTTGGCGCCTCCGAGCGCCGCTTCGATGAGGTCGCGGTGCGGGCCGCCCGCTCCGGCGCCGACCTGGTCGGCTACCTGAACTACATCCACCCTTACCGGGTGCAGATCCTGGGTGAGCGCGAGGTCGCCTACCTGTCCACGGAAAGCCCCGAAGACTGCGCGCGCCGCATCTCGCGCATCATCACGCTGGAGCCGCCGGTGCTGATCGTGGCCGATGGCGAGACCGCCCCCGACACGCTGCTGTCGATGTGTGAGCGCGCCCAGTTGCCGATGTTCTCCACGCCCGAGTCGGCGGCGTTCGTGATTGACGTGCTGCGGGCCTATTTGTCCAAGCATTTTGCCGACCGCACCTCGATGCACGGCGTCTTCATGGACATTTTGGGCCTGGGCGTGATGATCACCGGCGAATCGGGGCTGGGCAAAAGCGAGCTGGGCCTGGAGCTGATCTCGCGCGGGCATGGCCTGGTGGCCGACGACGCGGTGGACCTGTACCGCATCAACCAGACCACCATCGAAGGGCGCTGCCCGGACCTGCTGCAAAACCTGCTGGAAGTGCGCGGCATCGGCCTGCTGGACATCAAGGCGATCTTTGGCGAAACGGCGGTGCGCCGCAAGATGCGGCTCAAAATGATCGTGCACCTGGTGCGGCGCGAAACGCTGGAGCGCGAATACGAACGCATTCCCTACGAGCCACTGACGCAGGACGTGCTGGGCGTGCCGGTGCGCAAGGTCATCATCCAGGTCGAGGCCGGCCGCAACATCGCCGTGCTGGTCGAAGCCGCCGTGCGCAACGCGATTTTGCAGCTGCGCGGCATCAACACCTACCAGGAATTTGTCGAGCGCCACCGCAAGGCGATGGACAAGGACGACTGAGCCTGCATCCGCACGACAGTCGCTATTAAATCAATAGCTGCTGGCGCAGGTATTCATTGGGCTAGCGGCCTAAAATGCTTGCGGATTTGACCTGTGCAGCGTGGTGGCGGGGCCAACAGCCTTTTACCGCAGAGGCGCAGAGAACGCAGAGGGCCGCAGAGCGATGGCTTTGTTTTCGGACTTTTCTTTCACTTCTTCCTCTTCCTCCTCATTCTCTGCGTTCTCTGCGCCTCTGCGGTGAATGACTGCGCTTTTCCCGCAGCAGCCCTCAGTCAGGCTGTCTCAATCCAGTCCCAGCATCAGCTGCAGGTTCTGCACCGCCGCCCCGCTGGCGCCTTTGCCCAGGTTGTCCAGCCGGGCCACCACCACGGCGTGGTGAAACGCGGCGTTGCCATAAACCCGGATTTCAAGCTTGTTGGTGTGGTTCACGCCGAGCGGGTCGAGCTTGCCATCGGGCGTGGCGGGCTCGACGCTGACCCACGGCGAACCGGCGTAGTGGCTGGCGTACACCGCCTGCAGGCTGGCCAGTTCGGGCCGGCCCGCCAGCAAATCCAGATGCAGCGGCAGTTCGACCAGCATGCCTTCGCGAAAGTTGCCCACCGCCGGCATGAACACCGGGCGGCGCGTCAGGCCGGTGTATTGCATGATTTCGGGCAGGTGCTTGTGGTTCAGGCCGAGCGCGTACAGCTCGTAGGCCGGCGCGCGCTGGGCCGGGTCGGCCGCTTCGTAGGCCTCGATCATGGTGCGTCCACCACCCGAGTAGCCACTGACGGCCGGCAGCGTCACGGGGTAGTCCTTCGGCAGCAGCCCGGCATCGACCAGCGGACGCAGCAGCGCAATCGCGCCCGTGGCATAGCAGCCGGGGTTGGCCACCCGTTCGGCCTTGCGCACGGCAGCCGCCTGCACCGCGTCCAGTTCCGGAAACCCGAAAACCCAGCCAGGCGCCGTGCGGTGCGCCGTGGACGCGTCGATGATCTTGGGTTTCCTGCCCGGCAGCGCATCGATCATGGCGACCGATTCACGCGCCGCGTCATCGTGCAGGCACAAGATCACCAGGTCCACCTGCGCCATCAGGTCGCGCTTGGCCGATGCGTCCTTGCGCAGCGCGGGGGCGATGCTGACCACGTCAATCTGCGGCATGGCTTGCAGCCGTTCGCGAATCTGCAGGCCGGTGGTGCCGGCTTCGCCGTCGATAAAAACTTGAGGCATAACAACTTTCTCGGGGCTTTGTCGGGACTTTTGCGGTCGTGGCGCGATGCTGGGGCACCACAGTCGGGGCCGGGTTCGGGTCAATCCGGGTTGAACTGGCGGTGTAAGTAAGGCACAAGGTTGGCGCCTCGCCTCATGATACAGTTCTGCGATGCCGCTCCGGCCAAGGGCGGCTTTTTTCCATGTGGGGGCCAACGACGACCCCCGCAGCGCCTGACAGCTTCTGGCTGAGCACTCGCGGCACACCTCTTTCCAACGAATTCTGAAGGTTTTTCATGAAAATTCACGAGTACCAAGGCAAGGAAATCTTGCGCAATTTTGGTGTGCCGGTGCCGCGCGGCATTCCGGCCTTCACCGTGCAGGAAGCGGTGGAAGCTGCGCAGAAACTGGGTGGCCCGGTGTGGGTCGTGAAGGCGCAGATTCATGCCGGCGGTCGCGGCAAGGGCGGCGGCGTCAAGCTGGCGCGCAGCATTGAAGAAGTCAAAAAACTGGCCGGTGAAATTCTCGGCATGCAACTGGTCACGCACCAGACCGACGCCGCCGGCCAGAAAGTGCGCCGTTTGATGATCGAAGAAGGCGCGGACATCAAGAAAGAATATTACGTGTCGGCGGTCACCGACCGCGCCACGCAGCGCGTCGCGTTCATGGCGTCGTCCGAAGGCGGCATGGACATTGAAGAAGTCGCCCACGCCACGCCCGAGAAAATCATCAAGGTGTTCGTGGACCCGGCGCTCGGCCTGACCGACGCGCAAGCCAAAGAGCTGGCCGACGGCATGACCGTGCCGCCAGGCTCCACGGCACAGGCGGTAGACGTGCTCAAGAAGCTCTACAAGGTCTACATGGACACCGACGCCAGCCTGGTCGAAATCAACCCGCTGGTGCTCGAAGGCAACGGCAACATCAAGGCGCTCGACGCCAAGTTCAATTTCGACCCGAACGCGCTTTTCCGCCATCCTGAAATTGTGGCCTTCCGCGATCTGGACGAAGAAGACCCGGCCGAAGTCGAAGCCAGCAAGTTCGACCTGGCCTACATCAGCCTGGACGGCAACATCGGCTGCCTGGTCAATGGCGCCGGCCTGGCGATGGCGACGATGGACACCATCAAGCTGTTTGGCGGCGAGCCGGCCAACTTCCTGGACGTGGGCGGCGGCGCCACGGCCGAGAAGGTCACCGAAGCGTTCAAGATCATGCTGAAGAACCCTGAAGTCAAGGGCATTCTGGTCAACATCTTCGGCGGCATCATGAAGTGCGACACGATCGCCGAGGGCGTGATCACCGCCTGCAAGGCCGTGAACCTGTCGGTGCCGCTGGTGGTCCGCATGAAGGGCACCAACGAAGACCTCGGCAAGAAGATGCTGGCCGAATCCGGCCTGCCCATCATCGCCGCCGACACCATGGCCGACGCCGCGATGAAAATCGTCGCAGCGGTCAAATAATTAAATACCTTCACCGCAGAGGCACAGAGAACGCAGAGCAAGACGAGAAAGATGGAAATGAAAATTTCATGTGGACTTTCTCTGCGGCTCTCTGCGTTCTCTGCGCCTCTGCGGTGAAATGACTTTCAAGGATTTCTCATGTCGATCTACATCAACAAAAACACCAAAGTCATCACGCAGGGCATCACCGGCAAGACCGGCCAGTTCCACACCCGCATGTGCCGCGACTACGCCAACGGCAAGGCCGCGTTTGTAGCCGGTGTGAACCCGAAAAAAGCCGGCGAAGACTTCGAAGGCATCCCGATTTTTGCCAACGTGTCCGAGGCTGCGCAGGCCACCGGCGCCACGGTCTCGGTGATTTACGTGCCGCCCGCCGGCGCAGCGGCTGCGATCTGGGAAGCGGTCGAGGCGAACCTCGACCTGGCCATCTGCATCACCGAAGGCATTCCGGTGCGCGACATGCTTGAAGTGCGCAACCGCATGAAAGCCAAGGAAGCGGCCGGCGGCAAAAAGACGCTGCTGCTCGGCCCGAACTGCCCGGGTCTCATCACCCCCGACGAAATCAAGATCGGCATCATGCCCGGCCACATTCACCGCAAGGGCCGCATCGGCGTGGTGTCGCGTTCGGGCACGCTGACGTATGAAGCGGTGGCGCAGCTGACCGAAATCGGCCTGGGCCAATCCAGCGCTGTCGGCATCGGCGGCGACCCGATCAACGGCCTGAAACACATCGACGTGATGCGCGCCTTCAATGACGATCCCGATACCGACGCGGTCATCATGATTGGCGAGATCGGTGGACCTGACGAAGCCGAAGCAGCCGTCTGGTGCAAGGCGAACATGAAAAAACCGATTGTCGGCTTCATCGCCGGCGTCACCGCCCCGGCCGGCAAGCGCATGGGCCATGCGGGCGCGCTGATTTCGGGCGGCGCCGACACGGCAGACGCCAAGCTTGAAATCATGGAAGCCTGCGGCTTCACCGTGACGCGCAATCCGTCCGAGATGGCCAAACTGCTCAAGGCGCTGCTCTAAAACAGGTCAATTCCAGAAACTTGATTCCGGTCAAGCGCCTAAGCAGTAATACCCACAGCGCCCCGGCCGGTGCCGGATAAAATCCGGGGGTCTCTAGACAACAAAAAAAGCGCTGACGGGCGCTTTTTTTATTAATAACATTGGAGCAGACATGATTTTCGGACTCGACCTCTCTTCCCCCCTGTTCTGGAGCGCTTTCGGTTCCATTCTTCTCGCCAACATTGTGCTGTCCGGCGATAACGCGGTGGTCATTGCGATGGCCGCGCGCACCCTCAAGCCCGAGCAACGCAGCAAGGCCATTTTCTGGGGCAGCGCCGCTGCCATCGTGATGCGGATCGTGCTGACCATCGTGGCGATCCAGCTGCTGAGCCTGCCCTACCTGAAAATCATCGGCGCCATTTTGCTCGTGTACATCGGCGTGGATCTGCTCAAGGGCGAAGATGAGGGTGACGGCGAAGGCAAGGAAATCAACGGCATGATGGCCGCGATTCGCACCATCCTGATTGCCGATCTGGTCATGAGCCTGGACAATGTGCTGGCAGTCGCTGCGGCAGCCAAAGGCAACCTGACGCTGCTGGTCATGGGTCTGCTGGTGAGCATCCCGCTGATTATTTTTGGCGCCACACTGCTGACCAAGGTCATGGAACGCTTTCCCGTCATCATCACCATCGGCGCAGCATTGCTCGGTTTCCTGGCCGGCGAAATGCTGCTGACCGATCCTGCGGTCATCAGCCAGTTCGGCGCCATGAGAGAGCAGACCGTCACAGTGGGCGGCGTCGCCGGAGCCATTTTGGTGGTCGCCCTGGGCACGTACCTGACCAAACGCCAGCAAAAACGCTCTTCCGCAGCCTGAACGGCCGCCACCTGCCAGTGCCCACAGGCGCTGGCACTTCATCCCTGCAAGCCACAGGCCTTGCGCCGCTTCGGCGCACAGCGCCTCCGCCCACGCAGTTGCCCCGTTAACCGCATCGATATTTGCAACACGCGATGCAACCGCCACCGATTTACGGGCATATCGGGCATAAGTCACTTGTACAGCGCCATGCGCTCTGTTAACGTCAACAATCAAGCGTTTGTAACTATTAAGATACATTTATTAATTCATTGTTACATTGCGGGCAGAACCACTGGCACGTCTCGCACCACGAGACGTTTCGTTGCCGGTTTTAGTCCCTTGATGGTGTCCAGCCCACGCCACGCATCGCACGGTCTGCACAGGCACCCTGCACGTTTGGTAACAGAGCAATAGCGAGCAACAGCGCGAGCACGATGATCTACGAGATTTGTACCTTGACGGACCCGGGCCTGACCCGCGACAACAACGAAGACGCCATTGCGGTGGACACGCTGACGGGGCTGTGCATTCTGGCCGATGGCATGGGCGGCTACAACGCGGGCGAAGTTGCCAGCGGCATGGCGGCGGCCTTCATCAAGTCCGAGATGGCCTGCTGGCTGGCGCAGACCGGGGTCAACTCCAGCGCCAAGGAAGTGCGGCGCGCACTCGAGATCTGCGTGGAAAACGCCAACCATTCCATTTTCACAGCCGCCAACTCCAACCCCCAGTACCGGGGCATGGGCACCACGCTGGTCATGGGCGTCTTTCAGGGCAACCGCGTCACACTCGGTCATATCGGTGACTCGCGTTGCTACCGCATGCGCGGCGACACGCTGGTGCAACTGACCAAGGACCACTCGCTGCTGCAGGAGCAGCTCGACGCCGGCCTGATTTCAGTCGAGGACGCGAAAACGTCGCTGAACCGGAACCTCGTCACCCGCGCGTTGGGGGTCGAGGAAATCGTGATGGTCGAAGTCAACGAGTACCGGGTCGAGGTCGGTGACCGCTACCTGCTGTGCTCTGACGGCCTGACCGACATGGTCGCCGACGAGGACATCACGGCAACCATGCTCGGCGCGGGTTTGCTGGAAGATAAAGCAGCGCGGCTGGTGCAACAGGCCAACGACCACGGGGGGCGCGATAATATCTCGGTGGTGTTGGCCTTGGCCAAAGAGGGTGTGGTCAAACGCGGCGTTTTGTCCAGAATGCTGGGAAAATGACGTGTCAGTCAAAATACCACTAAAACACCAATACCAGACAGGAGTCGGCCATGCCGAAAATGATCGTCTCAATTGACGGCGTCGTGATCCGGGAAGTCCAGGTCACCAAGGACCGTACCTCCGTCGGGCGCAGGCCCTACAACGACGTCGTGATCGACAACCTTGCCGTCAGCGGCGAGCATGCCGTGCTGCAAATGTCGGGCAATGAGGTGTACCTCGAAGACCTCAACAGCACCAACGGCACCTTTGTCAATGGCAAGGCCGTCAAGAAGCATTTGCTCAACGACAGCGACACGGTCGAAATCGGCAAGTACAAGATCAAGTACGTCCACGAATCTTCCGGCGCCGCTGACAAGGGCCTCATGAACCTGTCGCCGAGGGCTGAACTTTCAGACCCCGTCGTCAATGCTCCCGCAGGCGGCGTACCACCCTTGCCCGAAGCCGGCACGGGCGGCAGCGCAGCCATCAAGGTGCTGTCGGGGGCGGCTGCCGGCCGCGAAGTGGCGCTCGTCAAGGTGGTCACGACCATCGGCAAGCCCGGCGTTGCCGTGGCAGCCATCACCAAACGTCCGCAGGGTTTTGTCGTGGTGCATGTCGAAGGCGGCAGCAAGCCCACCTTGAACGGCACACCGATGGGCACCGAGCCCGTGCTGCTGGTGCATGGCGACGTGCTTGAACTGGCCGGCACCAAAATGCAGTTCGTGCAGCAATGATCTCCGCCCGCCAGCCTTGACGGGTGTCAGCCTGAGGGTTGCGTCCCCGGGGTGAGCCTGCGATGCCGCCCCAGCGCTTCAAAAAACTTTTTGATGTTCCTCCGCCTTTTTTCGGGCAAGCCATGAAGCGCCTCGCCCGCCATTGGGCGCGTATGGCCGTCACGCTGATCCCGCTGGTGTTCGCCTTGCTGCATGCCAGCGGCGCGCTGCGCATCGGCGTGCTGCAACGGCTCGACGACATCATCTATGACGCGCGGCTGCGCGCCACCATGCCCGGGACACTCGACGAACGTATCGTCATCGTCGACATTGACGAACAAAGCCTGGCCGAAGTCGGCCGCTGGCCCTGGAGCCGCAACCGGCTGGCTTCACTGATGGACGAATTGCTGCTTCGCCAGCAGGTGGCGCTGATCGGCTTTGACGTGGTTTTTGGCGAGGCCGATGAAAGCTCCGGGCTCGGGCAGCTGCGTCAACTGGCAGCGGGCGCCCTCAAGGACCAGCCCGGTTTTATCGACAGGCTGGCGCAACTCGAACCCCGGCTTGACTACGATGCCGCCTTCGCGCGCTCGATTCAAAACCGGCCGGTGGTGCTGGGTTACTACTTCACCAGCGACCGCGACGGACGCGTCAACGGCGTGCTGCCTGCGCCCGTCATGCAACGCGACAGCCTGCAGGGGCGACCGATTCAATTCTTGAGCTGGAACGGCTACGGCGCCAACATCGCGGCACTGGCCCGGGCCGCGCCACGGGCCGGGTTCTTCAACTCCATCACCGACCCCGATGGCGTGGTCCGCTCAATTCCGCTGGTGGCTGAATCGGGCGGGCAATACTACGAATCGCTGGCGCTGGCCATGCTGCGCATGCGCGTGGGTTCGCCGCAGGTGGCGCCGGGTTTTCCGGCTGCAAGCGTGCTGGGCGGCGGCCAGGACAGCGGCTACCAGCGCCTTGAAAGCATTTTGCTCACCAGTGACAACAAGACGCTGGCCATTCCGGTCGATGAACGGGTCGCCACGCTGGTGCCTTTTCGCGGTGCCGGCGGGCCGAAAGGCGGCTCGTTCCGCTATGTTTCGGCCGCTGATCTGCTGGCGGGTGGCCTGCCCGCTGGCGCGTTGAAGGAAAAAATCGTGCTGGTCGGCACCACCGCGCCGGGCCTGCTGGATCTGCGCGTCACACCGGTCGGCGAAACCTACGCCGGCGTGGAAACTCAGGCCAACGTGCTCTCGGGCCTGCTCGACGGTCGGGTGATGGTCAAGCCCGACTATGCGCGCGGCTTTGAGATGGTCGTGCTGCTGGTCACGGGGCTGTCGCTGGCTTTCATGCTGCCGCTGCTTTCGGCGCCGAAAGCGATCGCGGCCAGCGTGGCGGTGCTGGTGGCGCTGGTCGGCAGCAACCTGTGGCTGTACCTGGGCTACGGCCTGGTGCTTCCGCTGGCCACCGCGCTCGCCATGACGCTGGCGGCTTTTGCGCTCAACATGAGCTACGGTTACTTCGTGGAAAGCAAATCCAGACGCGATCTCGCCAACCTGTTCAAGACCTACGTGCCCCCTGAACTGGTGCGCGAGATGTACCGCGACCCCAGGCGTTACACGATGCAGGCTGCCAGCAAGGAACTGACCGTCATGTTTTGTGACATTCGCGGCTTCACCAGTCTGTCCGAATCGATGGAGCCGATGCAGTTGCAGGCCCTGCTGAACAGCGTTTTCAGCCAGTTGACCGCAGTCATTCGCGCCAACCGCGGCACGGTTGACAAATACATGGGCGACTGCGTGATGGCCTTCTGGGGCGCGCCCGTGGCGGCGCCCGACCATGCCAGCCTGGCGGTCCAGGCGGCACTCGACATCTCGGCGGTCATTGACACCATCAACCAGCAACACCGCGCTGCCGGCCGGCCCGACATCGGTATCGGTATCGGCATCAACACCGGCATGATGTGCGTGGGCGACATGGGCTCCGACGTGCGCCGCAGCTACACCGTGATTGGCGACGCCGTCAATCTGGCGTGCCGCATCGAAGGCCTGTGCAAGACCTATGGCGTCAGCGCCGTGGTTAGCGAAGCGACCCGGCTGCAGGCCAAAGGCTTTGCCTGGCAGGCGCTTGACCGGGTTGGCGTCAAGGGTCGGCAACAGGCGGTGACGATTTATTCGCCGCTCGGGCTTGCGGGCGCGCGGGCTGACACGACCGGCGAACCCGAAAAATGGGAACGAATGCTAAAGGCGTACCGCGCGCAAGATTGGGCCATATGCGAAGAACTCCTGTCTGAATTACGGCTCGAAAACCGGGAAAAGTTCCTTTACGAGCTGTATGCCGAGCGGGTAGCCTCTAGGCGGCGCTTGCCTTTCGACCCTGCGTGGGACGGCACCACCAGTTTTGACACCAAATAACCAGCTACAAGGGCCACCGGAAACCCATGAAAGTTCGCGTATTGGGCTGCTCCGGCGCCATCGGCAAAGGTTGCCGCACCACTTCATTTTTGATCGACCATGACCTGCTGGTGGATGCCGGCACAGGCGTGGGCGACCTGACGCTCGAGGAAATGCGCAGCATCGACCATGTGCTGCTGACCCATTCGCACCTGGACCATGTCGCCGCACTGCCCCTGATGGTCGATGCCGCAGCCTCCGGACGAAGCCAGCCGCTGCAGGTGCATGCGCTGCAGCCCACCATTGACGCTCTGAAGGCGCACATTTTCAACAACACCATCTGGCCTGATTTTTCAAGAATCCCCTCGCCGGCAGCGCCCTTCATCACCTACCACGCGCTGGAGCTGGGCCAGACCCTGACGCTGGCCGACAAGCACATCGAAGTGTTGCCCGCCGTGCATACCGTGCCCGCCGCCGGCTATGCCATCGCCGGCATGCCGGGCCAGGCTGGCAGCCAGGGCGATACGGCCGGCAACCCCTACTGGGTGTTTACCGGCGACACCGAGCAAAACCCGGCCCTGTGGGCCCGCATCAACCAGCTCAAGGTCGGCATGCTGGTGATTGAAACCGCATTCAGCAACCGCGAAAGCGAGCTCGCCAGGCGCAGCCTGCACCTGTCACCGCAGGCACTCGCCAGCGAACTCGACTGCATCGCCCCCGGCACCAGCTACCCGATCTACATCACCCACACCAAACCCGCCGAGACCGAGCTCATCATGGCCGAGATCGAGTGCTTCGAACAGGCGCGCCCCGCCTGCGACCAGGCCGCGCACGACATCCGCTGGCTGCGGGCCGGGCAGGAGTTTGAGGTTTGAGATCGGCGCAGCCTATTGATCTGGCCCGGTGAAGTATTAACCGTTCGCCCTGACCCTTCGACAGGCTCAGGACAGGGTACGCAAAGCGTATCGAAGGGCAAGCTTGCAAAACCTGTTTGTGATAACCTTTAATTCATGCCGGCAACGCTAGATCCCCTCATTTCCGAGTTCGCAACCGACGAAGAGGCGAACAGCTACGACCGCTGGTTTCGTGCCAGGGTGCAAGCGGCCATTGATAGCAAAGACAAGCGAATTCCGCACGACCAGGTCATGGCTCAAGTGGAAGCGGTCATGGCCGGTATTGAGAGCCGCCCCAGCGCAAACCCAGGCTGATGCTTCAGCTTTTCTGGTCGGTTGAGTCGCAAGATGACCTGTTGACCCTGATCGAGTATGTTGCCGCGCGCAATCTGCCTGCACGCGCGCCGGCAATATCCGTGCGCGGTACAAACAAATCCGGGCTGGTTGGCCGTTGTATCGCCGAGGCAGCCGAGAAAAGGGCCAGCAGCCGCGCGCCCGGCTACACCCGCTCGTCACCCGCCTGCGCGGGCGCATCCGGAACCATGCGCAGATAGTGCTCGAAGTCGCTGCGCCTGCCCAGGGCAGCTTCTGACTTCAAAAAATCAAGCGTCAGCACCGAGGCCATTTTTTCAGCAGCGGCACTTGCAATGAACTGATTCACTGAAATGTCGTCGCGGGCGGCCAGTTCCTTGATTTTTTGATGAACCGAGTTCGGCAAACGAACCGTCAATGCAGTCATGATCTACTCCTTAAAAGCTTCAAAAAATCACCCGGCTGGATGGCGCTTACCTTTAACTCCGGGGCGCGCTTGAAATCCTTCATGTTATGCGTCACGATGAATCGGCTGCCCGAGGCCACCGCGCACTCCAGCACCATGTCATCGTCGGGGTCGCGCAAGAAGGGTCGCCAGAAAAAATGCACATCCTGCAAATGCGCCAAAGACGCCAGATAGCGCAAGAACCCCAAGGTCGCCTCAATCGTTACCCCAGGCGGCATGTGCTCTGGCCTCGTCAAAACCGCCTGCCACTCGGTATAGAGCGCCACAGTCAGTACGATCTCAAAATCGCCACTCGGCAGCATCGACACCAGTTGATGGCTTGCCCCATGGCGCGAACGGGCTGCGGCTACGAGAACAGAGGTATCAAGAACAATGCGCAAAGGAGTTAGACGCTTAGGGTGGTTGCACCAGTATAACTACAGACGAAGCGTTCTGCCAGTAGTCCTCAAACGGTAAAAAATTCAGATGCTGTGCCTTGGGCCCGCATCGACGCCCACGCCTCACTCTCGCCAATGACTTACAAAAATGTCAGCCATCCACGGCAGCCTGTCAAAAAACGTAACCCACGCCAAGGGAACACCCCCGGTTTTGCGCAGTAAATCACAGCTTGCGCAGGCTTAAAGGGCTGGCACACAACCTGCGATGAAGTCCGGGTCAGTTTTTCTTCCAACCTAGGAGTTTTCAATGAAGCGTTCCATGCAAAAGGGTTTCACCCTGATCGAGTTGATGATCGTCGTCGCGATTATTGGTATTTTGGCTGCCGTGGCTTTGCCTGCGTATCAGGATTACACGATCCGTGCGAAGGTCACGGAAGGCATTGTGTTGGGCAGCTCGTTGAAAGTGGTTGTAGCGGATAACGCTTCAAATGCTACCCCTCTTGCAAATGGTGGTCTGCTAGCCGGATTGACAACAGGTAATGCTGCCACGCCGACGACTTGCTCTGCGGGCGCGGCGGGTACGGCTTGCGCCATGCAGGTACCCACCACGGCAGCGGCAGGCCTAACAAAAAATGTGTTGGCAATCACGGGCGCAACGGATACTGGAGTTCTTGTTGTGACCTATCAGGCCGCTCTTGTACCGGCAGCCGCCAACCGAATCGAAATTTGGCCATCTTCGAATGGAGCATTGCTGGCTGCAGGAACGCCGCCAACTGGCCCTATCGTTTGGACTTGCTACACCGCAAATAAAGCGGACATCAACGGTGCGACGAACGCTGCTACCATGCTCGGAAAATTCGCCCCTGCCGAGTGCCGCTAATCACATAAATAGAGGTACATCTCTGTAAATAGGCCGCAATTGCGGCCTATTTTTTTGGGTTTAGCCATTGGTGAACCGGGTTCGATAAATGATGAATTTTTGGTGATAAATGTATGTCCCTTTATCTCTTTCGGTTTGGACCTGCTACGCCAAGGAAAAACCTCAGTTAGATGCGAAGCCATTGCGGCGACCTTACTTCGCGAATATGCCCCGGCCGAATGCCGCAACAACTGACAAATGTCAAATGATCTCAAATGCGCGATTTACTGCGGCTTTCAAAGCCAGCTCAATCCACTTTTTAGGCAGCCTTGTAGTTGCAGCTCTTGCAGCGGCGCTAGTTTTTTTAATCTGGTATCCCTTTCCTTATCGCGAGATGGCAGGCGGCCGAGAGTTATTTGTTCTCGTCGTTTCAGTCGATGTAATTTGCGGACCACTGCTTACAGCCGTTCTATTCGACCCGTCCAAGCCTCGCCTAGAGCTGTGGCGTGATCTTGGTTTGGTAGCGCTTGTTCAAGTAGCGGCTCTTTCCTTTGGGATGTCCACGGTGTGGCAAGCCCGCCCCCTGTTTTTGGTGCAGGAAGTTGATCGCTTCAAGGTGATTGCGGAGCCCGACGTGGATAGCGCTGCGCTTGCCGCCTTGCCTGCCGCGCTACAACCGCTGTGGTGGAAGGGTCCGAAGGTTGTGGCGATCCGCGAGCCTAAGGATGCCGAGGAACGGAACAAAGTCATGTTCGAATCCATTAAAGGAGGGCGCGACTTTGGCGAGCGCCCCGAGTTCTACCTCCCCTACGAAGGCGCCAACGCCCTGAAGTCCCTGAACCGCGCCAAACCCTTGTCTGTCTTCCTGCAAAAGCAACCCGGCCAGCAAGCTGCAGCGACCGAGCTGGCAGCCAAAAAAGGCGCTGACATCGCGCAATGGCTGTATTTGCCCGTGGTGGCGCGCCAGGACTGGGTTGCGGTGCTCGACAAGCAGGGGCAGATTCAGGGGTTTTTGAAAGGCGACGGGTTTTGACGGGTTGGTGCTGGCCTGAGGACCAGGCGACAACGGCACGCTCGCTATGCTTTTCATAGCTGCCCGCGCAGGTGGCTATTGGGCTAGCGGCCTAAAACGCTTAATTTTTTCGACGACAGCAGCTTTGGCAGCCACTCCGCAAATCCGGCTACTGATCGAAGCCGAACTGACGAACATCCCTGGCGTGGTGCAGCACACGAAGCACTGTGATGCCTTCTTCGACGACCACGTAAAACAGCACATAGGGCGTTGACGTCGGCTAGCTTCGCACGTCCGTTGCCAGTTCCGGACGGGCACGACCCATCAGCGGCTGCAGTAACAGCGTCTGCGTCTCGCGCTCAATCTGGTCCAGCAGGCGATCTGCGGCTGCCAGGTTCTCTTCCGCTATGAACAGCCACGCTTCAAGTAAGTCGGTCTGTGCGCTCTGTGTAAATTGAACCAGCGGCTGAACTGACGCCATCAGTTTTGCACGTTTTTTGCGCCAGGGCGGTGCGTCCCCGATCCTTGATGGCCGCCATATCACCGGCGTCCACGCGCCCAGCCTGGGCGTCTTGCAGGCCCTGCGCGATGTCCGACTTGAGTGCGGCCAGGCTTGCGGTCTGAACGCTTTGATAGGCTTCAAAAAATCGCAAAGCTTCACGGACGACTTCACTGGCCGAGCCGTACATGCCTGAAGAAACCTGTTCCCGCACCCGGCTTTCAAGCGCGGCAGGCAGTGATATGTTGAGGGACATGGGTTACGCCTTGACTAATCGGGGTCAGATTCCAATTCTTTTTTCAACTGCCTAAATCGGCAAGGCCAGTTGTACGCGCAGGGCCATCTCCACGGCAAGCAAGTCGGCCTTGGAAAGCACGTCAATCCTTGATTTGAGGCGCACCTTGTCCGCAGTCATGATTTGGTCGGCCATGGCTTTGCTGTCTTTGCCATTGATCGACACGCGCGCTTCGCCAGGATAAATTCGCTCGGTGTTGCTGGTAAGGGGCACCACGATGACCCGGCCCAGATTTCGATTGGCCGAATTGTTGCTGACGACGACACCGGGCCGGGTTTTGCGAATTTCGCTGCCCACCGCAGGGTCGAACTCAACCCACCACACATCACCGCGCAGCATGGGCGGTGTCGGCGATCAAACCATTGATCCATTCAGAAGCCTCAGCTTCGCGTTGCGGGTCGTTGCCCATGGCGCGGTAGCCCTCGTCCATCGACGCGTCCAGCACGTGTGGACGGGCCAGCGCTTCCAGAAACTGGCTAACTTTGCCCCGCCCGACAACCCGCATCAGACCCTCGTAAACGGCTTCGTCCATCGTGATGGTCATACGCTTTTGCATGATGTGCGCTCCAAATTTGTGTGCATAGTGCATTATGCATTGCTTAAACTTTTCGATCCAATCGGAGGCAGATTCTCACTCTTTTTCCCATTTTGTCCACCTGCGCATGCGGCGGGAGCGAAAGAAGATATGCTATATATTTCATAGCTGCTTGCGCAGGTTTTTATTGGGCCATAGGCCTAAAACGCTTGAATTTTCCGATTGCAGGAGCTTTGGCGGCCATGCGCAGGCGCTCCGCAAATCCGGCTACTGATCGAAGCCGAACTGGCGAACATCCCTGGCGTGGTGCAGCACACGAAGCACCGGGCAAATGGGGTCAGGGATAAATGGGGTCAGAATCGAATTACCACATTAAAAAATATTGTTTCGATCCATTGACCTGACGTTGAAGTTTGAACCACTCCAGCTGAGCTTGTCCAGGTGCCCGGAAACCTCGGGGACTGATCGGGGTCCGATTCATAGGCAGCCAGCGCAGCGCCTCGCCTCAGCTCTACAGTTGCGCCACGAAAGTCTGGGGTGCCATGACCCGTTTCTGCAGCGGCCCGGCTTGCAGCAACAACTTGTCTCCGGTCACCAGCAGGAGGTCTTCGCGGCTGGTCAGCAGGTTCCACAAAAATTGATCACCAGGGTCTGGTGCAAGAGGCGCGGCTGTAGGCAAGGGGACGGGCAAGACGATGGCGTGCCTGGCCAGGTCGGTCAGAACTACATCTACCTCCAATGCAGTTAGCCGGTGAAGTTTTAATAGTTTGGGCCTGAGCAACACAGAACGGTATTCAGCAAGTAGCGCCTCGGACACCACAAAACGAAAGCTTGCGCGCAACATGCCGTCAAGGATTCGGACTACCGGAGACTCTGCATGGCTGGCGAGCAGGCCGGCAACAACGACATTGGTGTCGATGATGAAAACCGAACTCACCGTGAACGACGTATTTTTTGAACCTCGTCAAGCGCAAGCGCAAGCGCCTGCTCTTCGTTCATCTCACTGGACAGGCGTGCCCGACGCACAAGCTCCATCGCCTCCTGACGCGATTTGACGCCATAAAAATCCAGGCTTTCATCGACCAGTTGACCAATCGTTTTTCCCCGCAACGCCGCCGTTTCTTTCAGCGCACGGTAGCGAGGCTCAGAAAGCGTGATGGTGAGGCGGGTCATAAGGAACGGGCTGGTTCAAGGCAAAGGTTTGTGCTTAAGCACCAAGATGTTAACACACCAGATGGATCAAGGAGGGGTTTAATTGGGGTCAGAATCCAATTTCCATATTGCAAAAATTTCATCGTTTCGGGTGCGGATATGAGTCTTCCTGTGTGAGCCTCTTGCTTCGATCAAGTTTTGACCGGTATGCCAGCCCTGAGACGCGCCAGACGTTTGTCGAGGGGCTGTTGCGACACCTGCGTAGGGTCGAAGTTACGCAACTTGTGAGCGAGTGCAGCGACCCGAAAGACGATAAATTTCTCGCCCTGGCATTGGCGGTGAATGCCGAGATGATTGTCGCCAGCGACCCGCATCTCACTCAAATACACCCTTGGCGAGCCATCCCGATCCTGCCACCGGCTGCCTTTTTGGTTTGCGCGCGTTGAATCTGGAATAAAGCGGCTGGCTCATCTACCGATTCCGTCCTTTGAAGGGTTCACTTTTACCGTTCGGGGGGATAGGTTCTTGGCGAACGATTCAAACTACATCGTGTCGGATCAACCACGCCTGCGCCCACGCACCAAAGCGACAATACCCCCCGATGACGCCGCTGCTTTCCATCCCCGCCTTCCTGCTCCTGACGCTGCCGTGGCTGAACCCGTTTGCGCCGGGGCCTTCGCCGGCGGTGGTGCCGTGGCTTGTGGCGCTGACGGCAACGGCGGGTTTGCTCTGGCTGGGCAGTGTTCGCGGCCTGGCGGCTCAGCCGCCCGAGCCGCAGACGTTTGCGCAGCGCTGGGCGCCGCCGTTGGCCTGGGCGCTGCTGGTGGCCGGGCTGGCCAGCAGCGCGATGGGGCTGCTGCAGTATTTTGGCGTGGCGGCGGCGCTGGAGCCGTGGGTGCGGCAGGGCACGCCGGGCGAGGCGTTTGCCAACCTGCGCCAGCGCAACCAGTTTGCCAGCCTGACCAACATGGCGCTGGTGGCGCTGGCCTGGCTGGCGGCGAATCACCGCACGGCGGCGGCCACGGATCGGGTGGCTGATCGGGTGACCGATTTTCTGCGTGGGCGCGGCCGGCCGGTGCTTCTGGTGATGGCGGCTTTGCTGGCCGCCGGCAACGCGGCGTCGTCGTCGCGCACCGGCTTGCTGCAACTCGCCACGTTGTGCGGGCTGTATTTGCTGTGGGGGGGCTGGCGCGAGCGCCCGCTTCGGCAGCTGCTGCTGGTGGCCGCGCTGGTGTATGCGGTCGCAACCTTTCTGCTGCCCTGGCTGGCCGGCCTGGACCCGTTTGGCGGCATGTTCGCCCGGCTGCGCGATGGTGCGCCGGCCTGCTCCAGCCGGCTGCTGCTGTGGTCGAACGTGCTGCACCTGATTGCTGAAAAACCGTGGCTTGGCTGGGGCTGGAACGAGCTGGACTTCGCGCACTACACCACGCTGTATGACGGGCCGCGCTTTTGCGAGATTCTGGACAACGCCCACAACCTGCCGCTGCACCTGGCGGTGGAGCTGGGCCTGCCGCTGGCGCTGCTGGCCTGCGGCGCCGTGCTGTGGTGGGTGCTGCGCCAGAAACCGTGGCGCGAAGCAGATCCGGCGCGGCAAATGGCCTGGGGCGTGCTGGCGGTGATTGGCCTGCACAGCCTGGTCGAATACCCGCTGTGGTACGGGCCGTTTCAAATGGCGGCGGGCTTGAGCATGGCTGTGCTGTGGCGGCCCAAAGCCCCGGCAGCGGGTGCAAAATTCAAGCCAAATCGGCCTCTAGCCCAGGTACTATCTGCGCCACTAGCTATTATTTTGATAGCGACTAGCGCTTACGCCGCCTGGGACTACCACCGCGTCAGCCAGCTTTATCTGGCGCCGGCGGCACGCGACGAGGCCTACCGCGACGACACGCTGGGCAAGGCGCGTGTCTCACGCCTGTTTCACAACCAGGTGGCGTTTGCCGAACTGGTCACCACGCCTTTGACCCGCAGCAATGCCCAGTGGACGTTCGACACCGCGAGCGCGTTGCTGCACTACTCGCCCGAGCCCCGGATCATCGAAAAAGTCATTGAAAGCGCCGTGATGCTGGGCCGCGACGACGAAGCGCTGGCGCAACTGCAGCGCTTCAAGGCGGCCTTCCCGAAAGAGCATGCCGCTTGGGTACGCAGCAACGCCCGCATGCCGGCCGTGCTGGAAGGCCTGAACCAGACCCGGTGACGGAAAAGCCGGCGCTTTACGGGCTGACGAAACTGCCCGATTTGCCGCCGTGCTTTTCCCGCACGCGCACGTCGGTGATCACCATGCCACGGTCAGCCGCCTTGCACATGTCGTAGATGGTCAGCAAGGCGATTTGCGCCGCCGTCAGGGCTTCCATTTCAACGCCGGTGGGGCCCACGGTTTCCACGCTGGCTTCGCAGCTGACGCAGCAGTGCGCTTCATCGACGGCAAAATCCACCGTGACCCGCGTGATGGCCAGCGGGTGGCACAGCGGGATCAAGTCGCTGGTTTTTTTGGCCGCCATGATGCCGGCAATGCGGGCCACGCCCAGCACGTCGCCCTTTTTGGCGGTGCCCTGCACAATCAGCGCCAGCGTGGCGGGCTGCATCGTGATGCGCCCTTCGGCCCGGGCTACGCGGTGCGTGGCGGCTTTGCCGGACACATCCACCATGTGGGCCTGGCCTTGCGCGTCAAAATGGGTCAGGGGGGAAACTTCGGTCATGCTGCTGTGAAACCTTTACAAACTGGCGTCATCATAAGAGTATGCGGGCTTTTCAGACCCTGCTTGCCGCCTTGTCTTGCCTGCATGCCAGACTGAAGCCCCACCACCGAGGACCCCGGATTTGTTTGTATCGATTCGTTCAGACGCTCGCCCTTCCCGACCCGCGCTTTTGCGCTGCCGAAACCTGGCACTGGCGGCGCTGGTCCTGACCGGCTCAACCGGCTTTGCGCCGACGCGCGCGCAGGTGCCGGCCTTGCCGACCGGCGCACCGGCGGGTACCTTGCCGTCGCTGGGGGACGGCAACGAGCTGGCGACCGCTGCCGAGCGG
>NCGI01000215.1 GCA_002256925.1 Polaromonas sp. 28-63-22 | reverse complement strand
AACGCAGCGCCCTCAACGTCGTCGTGAGCACCATGGTACGCCCACCGAGGCGCCGGGACCAGGCGATGGCGCACGCAGCGACGTGGCCGGAGTGGGCCGGATCGCCGGGTTTCGGAAAATCCTGCGGAACATAAACGGCTGCCTGCCGCGCATAGTCGAAGGGGCTGCCCACCTGCAACACCTTCGCATCGGTCAAACCGCAAGGCCGGGTAAACCAGCTCAGCTTTTCGTCGTCGCCAAGGGTCGCCGAGGTGAATATCCAGGATTTGGCAGCGTCGGCTCCTTCGCCTGCAGCACCCAGCACTCGGGTTTTCATGGCCTGCGCGATGTCCAGCGGGGATTCCACCAGACGCAGTTGCGCGCCGACATCAACCCACCGCACACAACCTGGCTCACAGGCACCGACAAAACGTGCCGCGCGTGCGTTCAGCCAATTGACTGGCGCGCTCATGAAGCCTGACAAAGTCCGGCGCGATCTCGCTGACAGTATCCAGCGCAGCCAGGGCCTGGAGACAGGAGGTCTGAACACCTTCGAGCGCCGTATGCCAGTCGCTGCGGCCAACACCTTCCGGCGACGTATCGGTCCAGCGCAGCTTCGTGCCGGGGGAGTGTCTGCCCACGCACAGGCGCAATTCACGTGCGGCCTGCTCGGTCGCGCCGACCACCTGTTGCCAGTCCACCAGTCCACGCGCCAGTTGCAACCCGCTGGCAAGCATGTCGCGGGAGAATTCCAGAAGTTGTCCAGTCGTCAGATTGCTGCCAAGAAATTGCACACCCGTTTCATTTAACTGATGCGCTTCATCAAAAATGGCGATGCGCACGGATGGCAGCAATTCAGCGACCCCCGATTCGCGGACCGCCAGATCGGCAAAAAACAGATGATGGTTGATGACCACCACATCGGCAGCCATCGCTTCACGGCGGGCCAGATTGACATGGCAGGACCGAAAGCTCGGGCACTGGGCACCGAGGCAATTTTCCCGGGTGGAAGTGACCAACGGAATCAGCGGCGAACGCTCATCAAGCCCCGTCAGCTCGGCCAGATCGCCGGTTCGCGTCACCTGCGCCCATTGCTCGATTCTTGCCAGCGCCCGGGCCGGAGCGCTGCCCTGTGCCTGCGCATCCTCGCGCGACGACGTAAGCCGATGCAGGCACAGGTAGCTCGAGCGACCTTTGAGCAGCGCCACGCTGACCGGAAGACCGAGCGCCTCGATCAGTCTGGGCAGATCGCGGCCGAAGAGCTGGTCCTGCAAGGCCTTTGTGGCGGTCGATACAAGGACGCGCTCTCCGCTCAGCAAGGCTGGAACGAGGTAAGAGAAAGTTTTTCCGACACCGGTGCTGGCCTCGACGACAAGGGCATGGGCGCCTTCGATCGCGTTCGCAACGGCAAGGGCCATGTCGGTTTGACCGGGCCGAGGCAAAAAATGCTTTTCTGCACGGGATAGCGCGCCGTCCGGCGCAAAGGCCGCTTCAACTTCAGAAACCAGATTCATCAGGCAGGCTCGGGGGGGTCCAGAGAAATTTCGAGCTGCGAGATCTGGTCACGCAGGTGTAATCGGCGTTTCTTCAATCGCCTGAGAAGCAGCTCATCAACCGGAAAGGCGTGCACAGCCATATCGACCAGCGCGTTGAGGTCTGCATGCTCTATCTTGAGCTCAATGAGCTGTCGTTCCGGGGAACGCAGGTTGAAGTCCAAAGTTTTTTGATCCAGGCGCGCTGCTTCATCTGATAATACGTCGATTGAGGCTTCATATCGAGCGTCATGACTCGAGAAACTACACAATGTCCAAAGGTTATCGGATTACCGCATCCACAGGTATTCACAAGGGAGATCGTGACTATCAGCAGGACCAGGTCAATCTTTTCGCGCACGAACGCGTCTCGGGTTGTCTGCTCGGCATCGTTGCCGACGGCATGGGTGGCCGCAGTGGTGGTCGCAAGGCTTCTGACCAGGTCATGATGACCGCCAAGCAGTTGTTTGACCGCTATTCACCCGCGGCCGACGACGCGCCTTCCATGCTTAAACAGATCATCGAAGAAGCCCATACCGTCATCAAGCTCACGGCCATCTCTGCTGAACAGGAACCGCACAGCACACTCGCCGCGTTTCTGATCAACCCGGGCGGCGACTGCCACTGGGCACACACCGGCGACTCCCGGATTTACCACTACCAGGGCAACAAGCTGGTCCACCGGACCATTGACCACTCTTACGTGCAGGCGCTGGTTGACAAAGGCGAGATCACCGAGGACGAGGCTAACGTCCATCCTCAGTCGAACGTGTTGACCGGCTGCCTCGGCACCGAAGAAGCACCGCCGATCACACAGCACTTCATCCCGAAATTGCGTGCGGAAGATACTCTTCTCGCCTGTAGCGACGGCGTCTGGCACTACTTCAGCACCAGCGAAATTGGCTCGGCCTTGTCGATGCTGTCGCCGCGCGAAGCGACAGAATTTTTGATTCAGAAAGCCAGGACACGGGCGCGGGGCGGCGGCGACAACCTGTCACTGGTCATTGTCAAGCTTGAGCCGCTGGCCTGACCCCACCATCTATTGCGGTAGCGGCAGGGATCTGACTGGTGGTTTGACCCGCTCGAGCCGCTCGCGCTCATGTTGCGCGCGTTTGTCCTGCGCTTCTTTTTGCCGGGCGTTGAATTTTGCGGTTTCTGCCGCTTCTGCGGCTTGCCTGGCCTTTCTGGCCTCGCTTTTCTGCCGGTTGGCCTGAAGCCTGGCAGCCCTGGCTTCGATGTTGGCCTTCTCGGCGTCCTGGGCCCGGGTACGCGAATCCTGCTTTTCTTTGGCTTGCTCCACGCGCGATTGGTAGTCGGCTGCAGCTTTTGCGCGACGCTCTGCGTCGGCTTGCTGATTTTCAGCAGAGGACTTTTCCTCGGTTTTGCGCATCTGTTCGGCGCCCTTGCGCTTGCGCTCCGCCTCATTAAGCAGGATTTCCTGACGTCGCAGATCAGCCATGGCCGCGCGACGCCGCTCATTGACTTCGTCCAGACAGTTGTTGACTGCGAATCGCTTGTAGCAGGCTACGTCTTCCGTCAGAAATCCGGCCTCCAGCCGCGATCTTTCCAAGCCAATGCGGGCGCGTTCTGCATCAGAGCCCGCCGCCGGCGCCTCGGTTTGCCCAGACGCAACCGTGCCAAGCATCAGCAGTGAAAGAAAGGCAGCTCGTTGCATCATGTCAGTGACGTGTCCACGCTTCTACGCTCCAGGGCCAAAAACTCCATCGACTGCATTTCGTTCAACCTCGACACGGTCCGCGGAAATTCATGCACCAGCGGTCCCTCGGTGTACAACGCTTCCGGCGGTACCGCAGCCGACATGATAAGTTTGACGCGGCGGTCATACAAGACGTCAATCAACCAGGTAAAGCGCCTGGCCTCCGAAGCCATACGCACCGGCATGTGTGGAACGTCGCTGAGCAGCACGGTGTGGAACTGGGTGGCAATCTCAAGGTAGTCGTTTTGCGATCTGGGTCCGCCGCAAAGCGTCTTGAAATCAAACCAGACCACACCGCCAGCTTTTCGCCGGGCCATGATTTTTCGCGATTCGATCTGCAGCACCGGGTCTTCGTCGTGCGAGGCGGCCAGCTGATTAAAGGTTTCCGTCATCTCGGCATCGGCGGTGGGGCCCAGCGGCATATGGTAAAGCCTGGCCTGCTCCAGCGTACGCCTGCGGTAGTCAGTCCCGTTGTCGACACCGAGTATTTCCAGGTTGGCTTTCAATAGTTCGATGGCGGGCAGGATGCGGTCCCGGTGCATGCCATGGGGGTACAGGCCGTCGGGCGGGAAGTTGGAAGTCGTCACAAAGCCGACACCATTGTCAAACAAGGCCGCCAACAGCCGGTGAAGAATCATCGCGTCGGTGATGTCGGCAACGTGAAACTCGTCAAAGCAGATCAGCCGGTAGCGCGCGGCCATTCGCCTGCCCAACTCATCGAGCGGATTCACCGTGCCCTGAAGTTCCTGCAATTCCCGGTGCACTTCCCGCATGAACTCGTGAAAATGCAGCCGGACCTTGCGTTTGAGGGGCACAGCGCCAAAAAAACAGTCCATCAAAAAGCTCTTGCCGCGCCCAACCCCGCCGTACATGTACACCCCACGGGGGATATCCGGCCGATTGATCAGCTTCTTGAACGCGTTTGACCGCTGCTCCTTGAACTCGGCCCATTCGCTGGCGCAGCGATCGAGCGCATCCACCGCGCGCAGTTGCGCCGGGTCGCTCGTGTAACCACGCGCCACAAGCTCAGCCTCGTAGGCTGCACGCACCCGCTGAATCAAGCTCTGGCCCGGCGGTCAGAAATTGAGGGTGCGTTTGTCGACCGCAAGCGCCCGCCATCACGCATTCGGCAATCAGCTCGCTGGCCATCGGACCGACGATGTGTACGCCCAGAATTTCATCGGTCGCCGCATCGGCAAGCATCTTGACCATACCCGTGGTGTCCCCCAGCGCGCGCGCGCGCCCATTGGCCATGAACGGGAAGACACCCGCCTTGTACGCACGCCCCGCCGCCTTGAGTTGCTCCTCCGTCTGGCCGACCCAAGCGATCTCCGGGTTGGTGTAAATCACCCACGGAATGGTGTTGAAGTTGACGTGACCATGCTGGCCGGCGATGCGCTCGGCGACCGCAACGCCCTCTTCTTCGGCCTTGTGGGCCAGCATCGGGCCGCGAACCACGTCGCCAATAGCCCAGACGTTGGTCAGGTTGGTCTTGCAATCCCCATCAACGACGATCGCGCCACGTTCGTCCAGCGCCAAACCGACGGCTTCCGGCGCAAGTCCGATGGTGTTGGCTACGCGGCCAATCGAGACGATGAGCTTGTCAAACTCCAGCGTCTGCGCTGCGCCCTTGGCATCGGTGTAAGCGACCGAAACACCCTTTTTCCCCGACTTGATCTCGCCGACCTGCACGCCCAGCTCAATCTTCAAACCCTGT
>NCGI01000009.1 GCA_002256925.1 Polaromonas sp. 28-63-22 | reverse complement strand
GGTATGAGTCCGCCTTCAACGCCTGCTCCAGCGTTTGCTTGAATGCCGACAGCTTGGTGTGGCTGCTGAGCCTCTCGTACTGCGGCGCGATCGCCACATCCGCACTCAGCCATTTTCTGACCGTGGGGCGCGATATCCCCGTAACCTTTGCAATCTCACTGATCGTGAGCTTCTTGCGTAGCCGCAGCCGCCTGACTTTGCCAATCATGTCCATGGTGATCACCTTTATTCCTTCTTGCTGAAAAATTCAGCAAGACAGTGAAACACCCTGGAAAGTTTTCAGTCGGCACTACCCCAGATTTTTGGAAAGTTTTCGGTCGGCCTCAACAGGCAGGATTCAAGAAGGGGATGGCCGGACGCTTAACCCATGCCGGATCATTGGACTTGCGCTCAATCGGACCGGCAAAGAGCCAAGGAACGGTCTTTTTTGATTGCTTTTCGGTGCATGGTGCTAATCCATGGCTGTGTACATTGGGCAGGTCTGCCTTGCTTTATCCGTAGAGGAGGCATGGCACGTTAATCGAACAACCCGGGATGCCTACGTTGCGCGCGCCACGACATTAAAGCCTATGAACACAAGACTGCGCACCACAAAGATCCCTGCGGTGAGTCCTGATTTTCTTCTGACGGATCATGATTTTTCGAGAATACGCACGCTTATTCATGAGCGCGCCGGAATAGCGCTGGGCGCACAAAAGCGCCAAATGGTGTACAGCCGCCTGGCGCGGCGCTTGCGGGAACTCAGTCTGAAGGAGTTCTCCGCTTATTTGAGCTTTCTGGAGTCCGACCCCAACAGCGCTGAGTGGCAGCTGTTCACCAATGCACTAACAACCAATCTGACGGCATTCTTTCGCGAGGCGCATCATTTTCCGGTACTGGCCGAGCACGCGCGCAGCTGCTCGCATCCGCTTACAGTCTGGTGCTCAGCGGCGTCAACGGGCGAAGAGCCTTACTCTATTGCAATGACACTGGTTGAGGCGCTGGGCAGTCGTGCCAGCTCTGCCAGTGTGGTGGCTACAGACATTGATACGCAGGTACTTTCCAAGGCCACGGAAGGCGTTTTTACGATGGAGCAAGTCTGCAAGCTGTCGCCGGAGCGCCTCAGGCGGTTTTTTTTAAAGGGTTCAGGCGCGCAGGCAGGTCTGGTCAGAATAAGGCCGGAAGTCGCGGCGATGGTCAAGTTCTCGCGGCTCAATCTGCTGGATCCGAGATGGGCGTTGAACGAGCCGTTTGACGCTATCTTCTGCCGCAACGTCATGATTTATTTTGACAAACCGACCCAAGCGAAGATTCTGGACCGCTTTGCTTTGCTGATGAAGCCACATGCTTTGCTGTTTGCCGGTCATTCTGAAAATTTTTCGTTTGCCAGCCGGACACTGCGGCTGCGGGGGCAGACGGTTTATGAACTGGCGTCTGAGCGGGGCAAGGTGGCCGCATGACTGCGCTTGACCTGAAGCAGCTTGCCACGCGTCACTACTTTGATCGCGAACTGGAGATTTCAGCCGTCAAGCTGTTGCCTGGCGAGTACTACATCACCGTCGAAAACATGGTGCTCACCACCGTACTGGGTTCATGCGTGTCAGCCTGTGTACGCGACAGTACCGCCGGTGTAGGCGGCATGAACCACTTCATGCTGCCGGACGCGGACCCGAGCTCCCGGGAAACAGCCGCAGCATTGCGCTATGGCCGCTATGCCATGGAGGTGCTGCTCAATGAACTGTTCAAGGCCGGAGCTAGGCGCGAGCGCCTCGAAGCCAAGGTCTTCGGTGGCGGAGCGGTGCTGGCCAATATGTCCATGCTCAATATCGGTGACCGTAACGCCGATTTCGTGCTCCGTTACCTTCAGATGGAACAAGTCCGGGTAGCGGCCCAGGATTTGCGCGGCAAGCTGCCCCGTCGCATCAACTATTTCCCCGGAACCGGCAAGGTCACTGTGCGAAAGCTTATACGGCAGGACGACACCTTGATGGTGCAGCGCGAGGAACAGGTGCTGGTGCAGGCGCTGTTGAAGCAGCGCGGCCGCAGGAAGCTGGAACTGGGCGAAGCAGGATTTCTTCAGGGTTTTCCAAACAGGTGTCCTGCAACGCTATGACCACCAAAAAAATCAAGGTCCTGTGTGTCGATGACTCCGCGCTGATACGCAGCCTTATGACGAAAATCATCAATAGCCAGCCTGACATGACCGTGGTGGCAACCGCGTCAGACCCACTGGTTGCCCGTGATCTGGTCAAGCAGCACAACCCTGACGTCATGACGCTGGACGTCGAAATGCCGCGCATGGACGGACTGGAGTTTCTCGAGAAATTGATGCGTTTGCGTCCCATGCCTGTCGTCATGGTGTCCTCTTTGACCGAGCGCGGTTCGGAAGCTGCGCTGCGCGCCCTTGAGCTGGGGGCGATCGACTTTGTCACCAAGCCGCGCCTGGGCATACGGGATGGCCTGCTCGCCTACACAGACCTGATCGTTGGCAAGATCCGTATTGCCGCCGCTGCCCGCATTCTGCCTGCCAAACGAGCGGCGAACGGAAACAATTCATCCGCGATCACCGATGCGCCTTTGCTGCGCAGTCCCCTGCTAAGCACCGAGAAGCTCATCATCATCGGTGCGTCCACTGGGGGAACGGAAGCGATCCGGGAGCTGTTGCAGCCGCTGCCGCCGGACAGTCCGGGCATCTTGATTGCGCAGCACATGCCTGCCGGTTTTACCAATTCTTTTGCCCAGCGTCTCAATGGCTTGTGCCGCATCGCTGTGACGGAGGCGGTTCATGGTGAACGTATATTGCCCGGCCATGCCTACATTGCGCCAGGCGGATTTCATCTTTCCCTGACGCGCAGCGGCGCCAATTACGTAGCGCAAGTGGACCTGGAGCCGCCGGTGAACCGGCATCGCCCATCCATTGACGTGTTGTTTGATTCGGCGGCAAAGCACGCTGGCAAAAATGCTATCGGCGTGATCCTGACCGGCATGGGCCGCGATGGTGCCGAAGGCTTGTTGCGCATGCATCAGGCGGGTGCTTACACGCTGGCGCAGGACGAGGCCAGTTGCGTGGTTTTTGGTATGCCGCGTGAAGCGATTGCACTGGGCGCGGCGAGCGAGGTGGTTCCGCTGGCAGAAATAAGCCAGCGAGTGATTGCGCACTTGAGGTCGTTGGGCGAAAGAACCACCCGGGTTTAAGCGGGCTGCAAAAAGCTCTCTGGTTGCGCGGACGAACCCCGAATATGTTGATAGTCAATTTGTGGAGTGGGACGTGGTAGATAAATGCATCAAAATTTTGGTTGTCGATGATTTTCCGACGATGCGGCGGATTATTCGCAATCTGCTCAAGGAGCTGGGGTTCGTCAATGTTGACGAGGCCGAGGACGGCGCGGCTGGTCTGGAAAAACTCAAAGGCGGCAGTTACGGTTTTGTCGTATCCGACTGGAATATGCCCAACATGGATGGGCTGGCCATGCTGCAGGCGATACGCGCTGATCCGGCATTGACCAAGCTGCCAGTGCTGATGGTGACCGCGGAGGCGAAAAAGGAGAACATCATTGCCGCTGCCCAGGCCGGCGCAAATGGCTATGTGGTCAAGCCGTTTACAGCTATCACGCTGGAAGAAAAAATAACCAAGGTCTTCGAGAAGATAGCGAAGGAAGTGATTTGATATGGCGCGGGACGCACTTTCCAACCCAATCGTTGGCGATTCGGCCGAGCAGCTGGTCAACCGTATCGGCCATCTGGCGCGCCAGATGCGCGAAGACATGCGTGAGTTGGGCCTGGACAAGGGCATTGCCCGAGTGACCGAAGCGATTCCCGACGCGCGTGAGCGCCTCAACTATGTGGCCCGGATGACAGAACGCGCGGCCGAGCGGGCGCTCAATGCGGTTGATACTGCGCAGCCGATTCAGGAAAGCCTGTCCAGGCAGGCCAGCGGCCTGACCGAACGCTGGGATTTCTGGTTCTCCAGCGCGCTCGAACTGGACGACGCCCGGGACTTGGTCATTGATACCCGCAGCTATCTGTCCGGCGTGCCGCAGCAGGTCAACGCGACCCATGCCCAGTTGATGGAGATCATGATGGCGCAGGACTTCCAAGACCTGACCGGTCAGGTAGTCAAAAAGATGATGGACATGATCCAGGACATCGAAACCCAGCTGATGCGGCTTTTGATTGACAACACGCCGATGGAAAAGCGGCTGGACTCAAGCAATGCCCTGCTCAACGGGCCTCAGATCAGGCCGGGCAATCCGGATGCGGTCGAAAATCAGAACCAGGTTGACGATCTCCTGGCCAACCTCGGGTTCTAAGGATCGGCGAAATCCTGATTGCGCAAGGAACAGGTCTATCGCTGGCTTGTTTGGCCTATCGGTTCAAGGCTCCTGCCTCAATAATCTTTGACACCGGGCGCCTGTCGCACCTGGTGATCCGGAGCATTGATGGCGGAAGAAAGTGACCTCGAAAAATCAGAACCCGCCTCACCCGCGCGTCTGGAAAAGGCGCGTGAGGAAGGGCAAGTTGCACGCTCCCGCGAACTGGTCACGTTTGTCATGCTGGCGACCGGCATGGGCGCATTGTGGGCCATGGGCGCGATGATGGGGGAGCATTTCAGCAGCGCCCTGCGCAATGGACTGCAGTTTGAGAGGGCTTCTGCATTCGATCCCTCTCACATGATGGTGCAGGCCGGCACCGCAGTGCTGCACGCGCTGCAGGCGCTGACGCCGCTGTTGGCCATGATGCTGGTGGCTGCTCTGGTGGCACCCATGATGCTCGGTGGCTGGCTTTTTTCCACCAAATCGCTGGCGCCTACCTTCTCAAAAATGAATCCAATAGCCGGAATCGGCCGCATGTTTTCGACCGAGTCACTGGCAGAGCTGGTCAAGACCATCGTCAAGTCTCTGCTGGTCGGCGGCGTTGCATGGTGGGTCATTGCGGCCGAAGTGGGCGACATCATGGCGTTGATGAGCGAGCCGGTGCATACGGCGATGCCGCACACCCTCAAGCTGGTGGCCCTGACTTGCGCGCTCATCATCGGGTCCCTGCTGCTGGTGGCACTCATCGACTTGCCCTACCAGCTCTGGAGCCACCACCGCAAGCTGCGCATGTCGCGCGAGGACTTGCGGCAGGAACAAAAGGAAAACGACGGCGATCCGCAAGTCAAGGCGCAGATCCGCCGGCAGCAGCAGCAGATGGCCAAGCGCCGCATGATGGCCGAAGTACCCAAGGCTGACATCATCGTCACCAACCCCACCCATTTTGCGGTCGCGCTCAAATACCACGACAAGGAAATGCGCGCGCCGCGCGTGGTCGCCAAAGGCGCCGATCTGGTGGCCTTGCGCATTCGCGCCATGGCCGAAGAACACAAGATACCGATTCTGGAGGCCGCGCCGCTTACCCGCGCCCTGTACCGCCACACCAAGCTGGGTGACGAGGTTCCGGCAGCGTTGTATGCCGCCGTGGCCGAAGTGCTGGCCTGGGCGTATCAACTCAATCACCAGCTAAGCGAAGGCGGTACCGCACCGCGCGCACCACAGAATTTGCCAGTGCCCGAATCACTTGAATCCCTGGGCTCTTTGGGTAGCGCTGCATGACAGTACTCAATTCATGGCTGCGCCTGCCCAGGCAGATGTTGGCCGGTAGCAAGGGCAAGGGGCTGGTAGGTCCTGTGCTGATCATTCTGATTCTCAGCATGATGATCCTGCCGCTGCCGCCGTTTTTACTGGACTTGCTGTTCACCTTCAATATTGCGCTGTCCATCATGGTTCTGCTGGTTAGCATGTACACCATGAAGGCGCTGGACTTCGCCGCCTTTCCTGCGGTGCTGCTGTTCACCACGCTGCTGCGGCTGTCGCTCAATGTCGCTTCCACCCGCGTCGTGCTGATGCAAGGGCACACCGGGCCGGACGCTGCCGGCAAGGTGATCGAGGCCTTCGGTCATTTTCTGGTGGGCGGCAACTTCGCCGTCGGCGTGATGGTCTTTATCATTTTGGTCGTGATCAACTTCATGGTGATCACCAAGGGCGCAGGCCGCATTGCCGAAGTCGGTGCGCGCTTCACGCTGGACGCCATGCCGGGCAAGCAGATGGCCATCGACGCTGACCTCAATGCCGGGCTGATCGGTGAAGACGTCGCACGTAAACGTCGCGCCGAAGTGGCGCAAGAAGCGGACTTCTACGGCTCGATGGACGGTGCCAGCAAGTTTGTTCGCGGCGATGCCGTCGCGGGCCTGCTCATTTTGGTCATCAACATCGTTGGTGGCCTGATTGTCGGCGTGGGCCAGCACGACATGGGGTTCTCGGAAGCGGCCACGACCTACACCCTGCTGGCTATTGGCGATGGCTTGGTCGCGCAAATTCCAGCACTGGTCATTTCAACGGCAGCCGGTGTGATCGTGTCGCGCGTCACCACCGACGAGGACGTGGGCGGACAGCTTACCGGCCAGCTCTTTGCCAACCCGCAAGTGTTGTTCCTGACGGCGGGTGTCATCGGCATGATGGGCATGATTCCGGGGATGCCCAACCTGGCGTTCCTGATCATTGCCGGTGGCCTGATCTGGTTCGGGCGGCGCGTCATGCAGCGCAAGGCCAGCGGCTCGGACCTGATTGCCGCAACGCCACCGCCTGCGCCCGCAGCGGTGGAGGCGCAGGAAGCCAGCTGGGACGATGTGACGCTGGTCGATCCGCTGGGGCTTGAAGTGGGCTACCGGCTGATCTCGTTGGTGGACAGTGCACAAAACGGCGAGTTGTTGGGGCGCATCAAAAGTATTCGCAAGAAGTTCGCGCAAGACATTGGGTTTTTGGTGCCCGTGGTGCATATTCGTGACAACCTGGAGATCAAGCCCAACGCCTATGTGGTCAAGCTCAAAGGCGTGTCCATTGGGCAAGGCGAGGCAACGCCCGGCCAATGGATGGCTATTAATCCGGGGCAGGTCAGCGCGACGCTGCCCGGCACGCCGACCACGGACCCGGCTTTCGGCCTGCCAGCGATCTGGATTGAAGCCAGTTTGCGCGAACAGGCCCAGATCTACGGCTACACCGTGGTCGACGCCAGTACCGTGGTGGCGACGCATCTGAACCATTTGATTCATACGCATGCAGCCGAGTTGCTGGGGCGCCAGGAAGTGCAGCAGCTGCTGGACCGCATCGGCAAGGAATCGCCCATGCTGATCGAGGGCCTCGTGCCTAAGGCCTTGTCACTGACCAGCGTGCAAAAGGTGTTGCAGAACCTGCTTGACGAGGGCGTGCCCATTCGCGACATGCGAACCATTTTGGACGTTCTTGCCGAAAACGCACCGGCTGTGACGGACACGACAGAGTTGACTTCGCTGATCCGGCTGGCGCTGGGACGCGCGATAGTCCAGCAGATCTTCCCGGGCAACGACGAACTGCAGGTCATCAGCCTTGATGGGTCGCTTGACCGCATCTTGCTGCAGGCCTTGAGCAACAGCAATGGTCTGGAACCTGGCCTGGCAGATAACCTGCTGCGCGAAGCCCAGGCGGCGATGGCGCGGCAGGCGCAGTTGGGCTTGACGCCTGTGCTAGTGGTGCAGCATCCGCTACGCGTCTTGCTGGCCCGTTTTTTACGCCGCAGTCTGCCGCAGCTCAAGGTGCTTTCGCACGCTGAAGTGCCAGATACCCGCACCATCAAAGTGACCAGCACCATCGGAGGCAAAGCTTGAACACCAGCCTGCAAGGCAATACGCTTACCTGGAAGATCGTCGCGCCCTCCAGTCGGAAGGCATTGCGTCTGGTGCGCGAACAGCTAGGACCCGATGCCATCATTGCGTCCAGCCGTGTAACGGACGAAGGCATCGAGATCGTGGCCATGCTGGAACAGTCAGTGGCATTGCAGCCGACCGCAGTGGTGCCAGTTGTGGTGCCGGTTGTCGTGCCCGTGCCACTGTCTGCGCTGCACCCGCATTCGGTCGAACCGCCGCCTGCGCAGGGGATCACTAACGCGGGCACCAGCGATGACGCCAACGTACTGAGAGAAATCCATTCGATGCGCGGCATGATTGAAGAGCAGCTGGCCGGCATTGTGTGGAATGAAGCGCAAAGGCGTGACCCGGTGCGTGGCCACCTGCTGCGCACTTTGCTGGGCGCCGGGTTCAGTGCCCGCCTGGCCAAAGATATCTTGGCCGACCTGCCCACCGGGCAGAGCTATGCGGTAGGCCTGACCTATGTCAAGTCGGCCCTGGCGCGCCAGTTGCCCATTCTTGAAGATGAAGACGCACTGATGGATGCGGGGGGCGTCTATGCGCTCATGGGACCGACCGGCGTTGGCAAGACCACCACCACCGCCAAGCTGGCTGCGCGATACGTCATGCGTTTTGGGTCTGAAAAACTTGCGCTGGTCACCACTGACAGCTACCGGATTGGCGCCTATGAGCAGTTGCGCATCTATGGCCAGATACTCGGCGTATCGGTGCATGCCGTCAAAGACGCGGTCGATCTCGAACTGGTGCTGACGGATCTGCGCGACAAGCACATGGTGCTCATTGACACGGTGGGCCGCAGCCAGCGCGACCGCGCGGTGTCTGAGCAAATCACCATGCTGGGCGGCGCCGGTCGGCCGGTCAAGCGGCTCTTGCTACTCAATGCGACCAGCCATGGCGACACTCTCAACGAGGTCGTTCAGGCTTATCGCCGTAGCGAAAAAACTGGCAGCGCGAACGACCTGGTGGGCTGCATTTTTACCAAGGTTGACGAGGCCACACACCCCGGTGCACTGATCGACATGGCGATTCGGCACCGCTTGCCAGTCCACTATGTTTCCAGCGGCCAGAAAGTCCCGGAACACCTGACGCTCGGCGACCGCAGCGCGCTGGTGGATAGTGTTTTTCAGGCCAAAAGCCCCAGCGCCTTCTTCGTGCCAGGAGAGGCTGATCTGGACGAACGGCCAGATGCGCTTAACAACGCGGCAGAAGTGGCTGCGGCAGAGGCCGTCAGTGCCCGCTTGCGTTTGCAGTGCGAAAAGCTGATTCAAGCCCTTACCCACAATGCTGAAGAACTGACGACCAATGCGAGCGCGCTCAGTGCTGGCCAGATTGGTTTTGATGAGACCCGTAATCTCTGGCGCCAGCTCTCCGATGATCAGGTAGGGCAAAAGGTGATCGCCAGGACGCTTCTTTCACAGGCGCGCATCGGCAGCGAGTCCAGTTGCAGCGACTACGTGTTGAGCGTTGCCGGCGATATCAGTTTAAATCTTGGCCAGCGCGCTGAGGGGCATTCTCTGTTCAGCCATCTGGCGCTGTCTGACCGTAGCGGTTTGCCGCTGGCCGCACCGTTTCAGTGGCTGGCAAGGACTGAACCGCATGGTGGGGTGCAGCAGCAAAAATATGAAAAGCCCGTCATCCAGTTGCTGGCGCGCGCACCTGGTTCCGGGCTGATGCAGGCGTGGCAATCCGGTGGGCTGCAATGGGCCGCAGCTGCAACCGGTGGCCAGCGCATCGTCGCCTCCGCCAGCGCCGCTCCGGCTACGCTGGCCAAGTTGGCCGCAGGACTCGTTTTTGGCGCTTCGGAGCCTGTCCTGTTCCGTAAAAAATCCGCGCTGGTTTCAGTGGCTGAGGCGCTGGTCATCCTGCGTCCTGATCCCAAAGATGACAGTGCGCATGCAAACGCCGCAGCCATGACGCTGCGTTGTGTCGTCAAGAAAATTGTGGATGTGGATGGCGGTAAAGTACTCGCACACAGCTACGTGCTGGCCAGTACCGGCATCCAGGCCACAGCGCTGCAGATAGCGCAGTGGCCAGCGTGGCGCGCCGCCGCAGAGGCGTACTTCCAGCTGCTCAATCAAAGCATACCCCTGCTCGCAGAGGGCGCTGCGGCTGACGGCTCTGTTCTGCCCAAGCGCCTGCTGATTGCCGGCCAGGCTTGCACCACGGTGTTTAATTTGCAGCATGCTCAGGATGCATGGGCGGGACCGGCGCGCCAGATGCTGGCGCAACTGGCGGGTCAATCGGATGGTACCGACCGGGCCGCGCCGGGTCTTGCGCTGTTTGAAGGCCTTGGAAAGCTGTTTGCACTGCTCGATGCGCTGGAGACCGAGGGCGCGGCCGCATCGCCACGCTCTGACCTGGCAGCGGCGCAAGGCTAAAGGTGAGCAACGTGAAGAAAATCGTGATCGATCAAGCCGATGGCCTGCGCCGTTTGATGGCCGGCACCCCGGGGCGAATGGTGGCTGTGCTGGGCAGCGATCCCTCTGACGTGGAAAGCATTGCGCGCAACCTCAACGCATCACTGTTGCAGCAGGGTCAGGACGTGGTGCTGCTTGACGAGCGCCAGGGGCAGCAAGCCACGCCGGCGCCGCGTCAGGGCCAGCTGGTGCTGGTCCACGCTGTGCTTGACGTGGAGGGCGCGCTGTCACCGCTGGCCGCGCAGGCAGATCATGTGGTGGTGGTGTTGCGCGCGAATGCGTCGTCTATCAAGGCGTCCTATGTCTGCATCAAAAAGTTGCACCACGCCCATGCGCTGCAGCGTCTGCGCGTGCTGGTCAACGGCGTGGCAGACGCGGCTGAAGCGCAGCGCATTTTGACCAATCTGGCGCAGACCGGCAGCCGTTATCTGGCGTTGGCGCTTGAGCCTGCAGGCTGGGTTCGGGCCGATCCGCTGCTGACGCAAGCCCGGCGTCTCAATCAGGCGGTGGTTGAGGCTTTCAAAAGCAGCCCTGCTGCCTTGGATTTTCGGCAGATTGCAGCTGATTTGTTGCAGTGGCCGCAGCACCAGGCGCAGAACCGCCCGCCTTCAGGGACCGCCTATGCGCCCGCTTGCGTCGATGCCAAGCCGGTCCTGGCGACGCATTGACGCAGCCGCCGAGAATGCCATGCCCCACTCGTTTAGAAAGCAGGAGTGATCCTCAATGTACACCCCTCAGGGAAAGATAGACACGTCGGGCTCTGCCCGTTTGCTGACCGAATACACCCCCCTGGTGCGGCGCCTCGCCTTGCAGCTGATCGCCAAACTGCCCGCCAACGTCGAGCTGGATGACCTGATTCAGGCGGGCATGATGGGTTTGCTCGATGCCGGCAGCCGCTACCAGGATGACCAGGGCGCGAAATTTGAAACCTACGCCAGCCAGCGCATTCGCGGCGCCATGCTGGACGAATTGCGCGCCAACGATTGGGTGTCACGGGGCCTGCGCCAGTCCTCGCGCGGTGTTGCCAAAGCCGTTCAGGTGCAAGAGCAGAAGCTGGGACGCGCGCCCACCGAGAGCGAGATCGCGCAGGAACTGCAGCTGCCCTTGCCGGCCTATCAACACCTGTTGCAGGAAATGCATGGCTGCCAGCTGGTGTATTACGAAGACTTTGATCGCAACGATGAAGAGAACAGCTTTCTTGACCAACAGGGCCGCGGCGAAGGCAGCGACCGGGGGGACAGCAATGGGCCGCTGGAGCGACTGCTCGAAAGCGGCTTGCGGCATAAGCTGGTGGAAGCCATCCAGGCCATTCCCGAGCGGGAACGTCTGCTGCTGAGTTTGTACTATGAGCAGGAGCTCAATCTGCGTGAGATTGGTGCGGTACTGGAAGTCACCCAATCGCGCGTTTGCCAATTGCACAGCCAGGTGATCAGTCGCCTGCGTGCCATTTTGACCGACCATCTTTAGCGCCCAGCGACCTCTCACGACCGGTAGAGGGTAGGCAGGTCAGTCGCCTGCCCGAACGCCGTGCTCAGCCTGTGGCCAGACGCTTGCCCCGGCCGCCTCCGGTATGGTGCGTGCCATCCGGTCCATACAGCGGCTGACCGCTTGCCTTCAGAAAATTGATGGACTGGCGGGTGAAATCCAGGTGGGTATGAACCATCACGCCATTGCGGTGATTGTGCTCACGCGCTTGCGTTGCCCGTTCCCGCAAGTCACGCCAGGCGGCTTGCAATACTTCTCCGCCCGCCGCAGCGGCGGCATCGGCACCGCTGCGATCAGCCGCATAGCCCAGGCCGATCTGCTCTATTTCACGTTGCTTATCCAGCAAAGCAACCTGCTCGATCAGATGTGACTTGCGTTCGGCAAGCGCGGGCAGGGCGGCAAAGTTGCCCTGCGACATGGCGGCGGCTTCCTGATCCAGCAACTCAAGGAATGCCCCAACGGCGGCATGTTCCTGGGTCAGGTGATTGAGTAAAAGACTGCTCATGATGACCGATTGCTCAACAGGTCACGTACGCTTGCAAGCAGCCCGTCGGCAATTTTTGCGGTATCGACCTGGTAGCGGCCAGCGGCAATGCTTTCGCGAATCTGGGCTACGCGGCTGGCATCGAAGTCGCCATTCGTCGAGGGCAACTGCCCCTGGCTGGCCACGGCCCGTGCTGCCGATGCCGGCCCGCTGGCGCTGCTTTTGGCAGTCACGGAAGGCGCGGTACCCGGCATATTCTTCAAATAAGTGACGTTTTGATCGATTTTCATGATGGTTTCCTCAGGGATCTCACCGGTATTACGGCGGTTTGGCGCAAAAATTTAGGCGGAGTGAGAAAATTACTGAAAAATCAGTTGTCGCGTTCGACGCTGCCGTCCGGCTGGACAACGCCACTGAGCAGTTGCCCGCCCTGCATTTTTACCTGGACGACCGCACCGGCTGCGGCGTCGGTCATGGCCTTGCCCTCGGCGCTGGCCACAAAGCCTGCCCCCCGCGTCACCAGTTTGATGCTTTGTCCTTGCCGCACCAGCACCACGCCACGCAGCAGTTCCCGCCGTATCGGCGCCCCTGACGCGATGCGGTTCAAGGCGACCACGCCGCCCAGTTGCGCCGGATCGACCACCACGCTGGCGGGAAGCGTCGCCAGATCGCCTTCGCGAACCGCGACATCGACCGGCGTCAGCGCTTGCCCCGCAGTGATAGTCCGTGCCGCTACATAGTAGCCTGCCACCACCCCGACCCGAGCCGCTACATAGCGGGTCCAGGGCGGGCTCTCGTTGCAGCGAACCCCCACCGAAACACGACCCCAGGGGCGAACTCCAGACGGCAAAAACGCCTCAGGTGCTTCGCACGGTGGCAGCGCAGCGAAGCGCGGCTTGTCGATGGTGATGCTGACCTTGCCGGGCAAGCCGGCCGTTTGCGCCAGTAAAAAATGTTCTATGACCGGACCCGCGCTGCCCGAAAGCGGCGTGGCGCCGCGCGCCGGCATTGCCATCGAGGCTAGCAGGCAATACAGGGCAAGTCCAATAGAACTGAGCAAGGTGCTGTGCAACGGCATTTCGCGAATTTCTCCAAAGATCAACGCAGGCCAATCAATCGCAATAGGGCAATAGCGCCATCCCCCGCGTGGAAATGCGTGGCAAGGCTGCGTGTAGCGATTCTAGGCAAGGGGTAGGGCGCGTCACGGCTTGAACTGCGCTGCAATCCGGCTCCTGCTCAAGTGATTGAGGAACCCCGCTTCACGGTGAAATTCCCCTGTTCCAAAAGCTGCAAGTTGCATTGAAAGGGGCATTGAATTGGGCCTTGAAAGTCCATGTGTTCGGCTGATTGCCAGCCCGGGGTCTCCCTACAATTATTTTCACCAGGAAAGCCCGGCGATCCCCGGCAAATGACCTCAAACGATGGAAAACAAATGATAGACAAGCTGGATTCATCCCTGCGCTTTCATCAGGAGGCGCTCAACCTGCGGGCTAGGCGGCAGGAAGTGCTGTCGGCCAATATTGCCAATGCCGACACGCCCAATTTCAAGGCGCGCGACTTCAATTTCAGCAGCAAGCTGACCCAGGCGGTGGAGCGGGGCAGGCAGTCCATGGCTATGACCAGCACCTCGTCCCGGCATCTTTCGGGCGAGGCGCAGACCCTCGGCGAGGGGGAGTTGCTGTACCGCACGCCCAACCAGTCAAGCATCGACGGAAACACCGTGGAGATGGATGTTGAACGCGTCAACTTTTCCGACAACGCCATGCGTTACGAGCTCAATCTGACGCTGCTCAGTTCCAAAATCAAATCGATGCTGTCAGCGGTGCAGTCATAGCGCTAAGCAGCGACGCGAAAGCAGGCCATGCCCATTACCAATAGCTCACTCGGCATTTTTGATATTGCGGGTTCCGCCATGACTGCGCAATCCCAGCGAATGAACGTCACCGCCAGCAACCTGGCCAATGCCGACAGTGTCGCCGGCCCCGACGGCAAGCCTTATCGCGCGCGCCAGGTGGTGTTTGAGATGACCCCGGTCAATGGCCAGCAGATAGGCGGCGTGAAGGTGGCGCGTGTGGTCGAAGACCCGTCGCCCATGCGCATGCTGCACGATCCCAAAAATCCGCTAGCCGATGCCGAGGGTTACGTCACCATGCCCAACGTCAATGTGGTTGAGGAAATGGTCAACATGATCTCGGCATCCCGCTCCTACCAGGCCAACGTCGAAGTGCTCAATACCGCCAAGACCTTGATGTTGAAAACCCTGACGATAGGCCAGTAAGGCCATCGGCGACCGCACACACTCTTCACAGGAAAAACTTCATATGGCCTTGACCGCAACCACACCGACCACCCCTATCGGCAGTACTGGAAGCGCCGGCGCGCTGACCGCAGCAACGGGAAGCAGCGCCGACAGCGAGCAGCGTTTTCTCAAGTTGCTGGTCACGCAGTTGAACAACCAGGATCCGCTCAATCCACTGGACAACGCCCAACTGACCTCGCAGCTGGCGCAGATGAGCACGGTCAGCGGCATCGAAAAACTCAACAGCGCTTTCCAATCGCTGCTGGCGCAAAGTGGCTCCAGCCAGGTGCTGCAATCAGCCAATCTGATTGGCCGCACGGTGCTGGTTTCGGGCAATGATCTGGCGCTCACGCCCGGCGCCGACGTGCCGTTTGCGGTTGACGTGACCGGCGCCGCGGAGACCGTAAAAGTCAGCATCACCAATGCGGCTGGAGAGGTGGTTCGCAACATCGACTTGGGCGCCTTGCCGCCAGGGGTCAAAACGCTGTCCTGGGATGGCCGGGCCGACAACGGCGCGCCCGTTGCCGCCGGTGTCTACACCGTCAACGTGGGCGCCTTGGGTGGCGATTCCGCAGTGGCAGCCAACGCGCTGACCTACGCAAAAGTTTCCAGCGTGGCGCAGCAAGGCAATGGCGTTTCACTCGATCTGGGTGCGGGCCGAAAGGCAAGCCTCAGCGACGTCAAGCTGATTCTCTGAATTCTAGTCATCAACTAGTCGCAATTATTCAAACGTCAATTTAGACAAAAGGAAATACCATGGGTTTCGCACAAGGCGTTAGCGGTCTGAATGCCTCCGCCAGCAATCTCGATGTGATAGGCAACAACATTGCCAACTCCGGGACGGTGGGCTTCAAGTCAGGCACCGCGCAGTTCTCCGATGTCTATGCCGGTTCGCGCGTCGGCCTGGGCACTCAGGTGTCCGGCGTGTCACAGAATTTCACTTCGGGCGCGGTGCAAACCAGTTCGCGGGCGCTCGATGTGGCCATCGTCAACGGCGATGGTTTTTTCCGGCTGGCCAGCCCCGGCGGCGAAGTAGCCTATTCGCGCAATGGCCAGTTCAACATGGACAAGGACGGCTTTATCGTCAACTCCACCGGGCTGCAACTGACGGGCTATCCGGTGGGTGCCAACGGCAGCGTTGCCGGCGGCAGTCCCGCGCCGCTGCAATTGCCAACGACCGCCATGCAGCCGAACCCGACGCAAAACATTGCTGCCCAGTTCAATCTCGACTCGCGCAGCCTCACGCCTACGGCAACGCCGTTTGACGCTGCCAATTCGACTACCTACAACTACGCCAACGCAGTCACGGTCTTCGACTCACTGGGAAATTCTCACGAGTTGTCGACCTTCTTTGTGAAAACTGCATCCAATAGCTGGGAGGCGTACGCCACCGCAGACGGAAAGCCACTTGCATCGGGCGGCGCTTTGGCCACCGTACCTCCTGCCGCGCCGGTTGCCGGCCCCCAGGGCGCGCTTACCTTTGACACCAACGGCAATCTGACCTCCGCGCCATCGATAGCCTTCACTGGTCTGAATTTTGGTAACGGGTCCGGCCCCATGGCATTCGCAGTGAACGTGACCGGCACCACCCAGTTCGGTAACGTCAATGATGTCAAGAAGCTGACGCAAGACGGCTTCACCTCCGGCACATTGACATCATTCGCCATCAACCAGGATGGCACCGTTACGGGTAAATACTCCAACGAACAGGCCAAGGCCCTGGGTCAGATTGTCCTGTCCTCATTTGTCAATCCCAATGGCTTGCAACCCAAGGGCGACAACGTCTGGGCCGAGACCTCGGCCTCGGGTCAGCCCCTGACCGGCACACCAGGCGCGGGCACGAAGATGGGCGCGCTGACCTCAGGCGCACTCGAAGCTTCCAACGTGGACCTGACCTCTGAGCTGGTCAACCTGATCATTGCCCAGCGCACCTACCAGGCCAACGCCCAAACCGTCAAGACGCAAGACCAGGTCATGCAGACGCTGGTGAACATGCGTTGATGCCGGCCTGGCTGGCCGATCACGCTGGCCACCTCGTCAAAAGAAAAAAGGAAAACCTATGGACCGGATGATCTATGTCGGCATGACTGGTGCCAAGCAGGCGATGGAGCAGCAGGCTTCGGTGGCCAACAACATGGCCAATGTGTCAACGCCCGGTTTTCGCGCGCAGATCAACAATTTTCGCGCCGTGCCCGTGGTCGGTGTTGAAGCCGCGACGCGCGCCATGGTGGTGGCCTCCACCCCCGGTGCCGACATGCGCAGCGGGCCCATGACGCAGACTGGGCGCGCGCTCGATGTGGCCGTGCGCGGTGATGGCTGGCTCACGCTGCAAATGCCCGATGGCAGCGAAGCCTATACCCGCGTGGGCAATCTGCAGGTCGGCGCGGACGGCCAGTTGACGACCCTGGATTCCCGGCCTGTCGCAGGGGAGGCGGGGCCGCTGGCCGTGCCGCCCGGGTCAGCCTTGGTCGTCACCAACGAAGGCGTGATCAGCGCTATTGGCGCAGGCGACCCCGCAGTCGGCGCTGCCGAAGTGGGGCGATTGAAGCTGGTCAACCCGCCCGCTGCTGATCTGGTGCGTGGCGACGATGGACTTTTCCGCATGCGCGCCGGCGCCGCGCCTGCGCAAGCCGACCCCGCAGTGCGGCTGCTGACTGGCACGCTCGAAGGCAGCAACGTCAACCCGGTCGAAGTCATGGTGGACATGATTGCCAACGCACGTCGCTTTGAAATGCATATGAAGACATTGCAGACCGCTGAAAGCAATGACCAGCAGGCGAACAAATTGCTGAGCAGCTAAAACGCTGAATCGCCAGACATCCTTCTCCCTAGATCCGCTTTAAGGACACCGCATGATTCGCTCTCTCTCCATTGCCAAGACCGGTCTCGATGCGCAGCAAACCCAGCTCGACGTGGTTGCCAACAACCTGGCCAACGTAGGCACCACCGGTTTCAAGCGCAGCCGCGCCGTGTTTGAAGACCTGATGTACCAAAACCTGCGCCAAAGCGGCGGCCAGACATCGGACCAGACCCGCATGCCGTCGGGCTTGCAACTGGGCACCGGCGTGCGCGTTGTGGCAACCGAACGCATTCACAGCCAGGGCAATCCGACCAAGACCGACAACCTGAAAGATGTGGCGATCAACGGCAACGGCTTCTTCCAGGTGCTGATGCCGGACGGAACCGCAGCCTACACCCGCGACGGTTCCTTTCAGGCCGACCAGAATGGTCAACTGGTCAACGCCAGTGGCTTTCCAGTGCAGCCAGCTATCACGCTGCCGCAAAACGCAACCGGCATGACGATTGGCCGTGACGGCACGGTGTCGGTGGTTCAGGCGGGCAGCACCGCCAGCGTGCAGATCGGCCAGATCCAGCTGACGACATTTCTGAATCCCACGGGCCTGCAGGCCAACGGCGAAAACCTCTATGTGGAAACCGACGCTTCAGGCGGGGCCAACCAGAGCGCGCCCGGCCAGAACGGCGCCGGCACGCTCAGTCAAGGCTATGTCGAGGCATCCAACGTCAACGTGGTTGAAGAACTCGTCAACATGATTCAGACACAGCGCGCCTACGAAATCAACAGCAAAGTCGTCAAGACTTCCGACGAAATGCTGGCACGACTGGCGCAGCTGTAATGTCCATGCTGTTCACGGGTTGCCGGCGCATGCTGCAGCTGTTGGTCGGCAGTCTGCTGCTGGGCGGCTGCGCGCAGCTTCCGCGCGAGCCGCTGGTGCACCAGCCCATGACAGCCCGTGCCGATATGCAGCAGCGGGCGGCCCCACCGGTGAATGGGGCGATTTACCGCACCGGTTTCGGCTCGCAGGCCTTGTTTGAAGACCGGCGGCCGCGCTACATCGGAGACATCCTAACCATCCTGGTCAGCGAGAACGTCAACGCCAGCAAGAACTCGGCGGCCGATGCCAGCCGAAGCGGCAGCGCCAGCCTCGACCTTGCCGTGATTCCGAAACTCCTGGGGGGCCTGATCTCCAGTTCGCAGGACGCCAGCGTCAGCGGCAAGAATGCGCTGAGTTCCAAAGGTGGGGCCAACGCCAAAAACACCTTCAATGGCGTCATCACCGCAACGGTCATCGACGTGTTGCCCAATGGCAATCTGCTGGTCAGCGGCGAAAAGCAGATTCTTATCAACCAGGGCACCGAGTACATCCGCTTCTCGGGCGTGGTCAACCCGCGCACCGTCAGCGCCAACAACACGATTGCCTCCACCCAGGTGGCTGACGCGCGGATTGAATACAGCGCCAAAGGCTATATCGACGAAGCGCAAACCATGGGCTGGATGCAGCGCTTTTTCCTCAACGTGTTGCCGTTTTGAACATGCAAATCCCACAACAGTTACTCATTCAGATTACCGCCCTGGCGGGCTTCAGGCCGCGCCTGATCCCCTTGGCACTTCTTGCCTTGCTGGCCTTTACAGCGCTGCCGTCGCAGGCCGAGCGCTTGAAAGATCTCGCCAGCATTCAGGGCGTGCGCGACAACCCGCTGATCGGCTACGGCCTGATGGTGGGCCTTGACGGCAGCGGCGACCAGACCCAGCAAACACCCTTCACCACGCAGAGCTTGAACAACATGCTGGGGCAACTCGGCGTAACCGTGCCGCCCGGCACCAACATGCAATTGAAAAATGTCGCCGCCGTGATGGTGACGGCCGTCTTGCCGCCCTTTGTGCGGCCCGGGCAAAACATTGACATCACCGTCTCGTCCATGGGCAATGCCAAAAGCCTGCGCGGCGGCACCTTGCTGATGACGCCCTTAAAGGGGTCTGATGGCCAGGTCTATGCACTCGCGCAGGGAAACATGGTGATCGGTGGCGCGGGCGCGTCAGCCGGCGGAACGCAGGTCAAGATCAACCAATTGCTGTCCGGGCGGATTCCCGCCGGCGCCATCGTCGAGCGGGCGGTGGAATCACCCTTGGGTGGTGACGGCACCTTGCTGCTGGAGATGAACACCAGCGATTTTGGAACCGTGCAAAAAGCCGTGGACGCCATCAATCGCAACCTCGGCACCGGCACCGCCACCGCGCTGGACGCCCGCGTCATTCAGGTCACGGCGCCAAGCAGGCCAGAGGAGCGCGTCAGCTTCCTGGCGCGCATACAGAACATCGATGTGGCGCCCGAGCAGGCCATCGCCAAGGTCGTCATCAACGCGCGCACCGGCTCGGTCGTGATGAACCAGGCCGTCAGGATTCAGGACTGCGCCGTGGCGCATGGCAATCTGACGGTGGTGATCAATACCGAACCCGTCATCAGCCAGCCCGGCCCGTTCTCGGGCGGCAGCACCGTCGTGGCGCAGCGCTCGCAGATCGAGCTCAGTCGGGCCGGCAGTGCGCTGCAGGTGGTGCGCGGTGGCGCCTCGCTGGCCGATGTAATCAAGGGGCTCAATTCGCTGGGCGCTAATCCGCAGGACCTGGTGTCGATTCTGCAGGCCATGAAGGCCGTAGGCGCGTTGCGTGCCGAGCTTGAAATCATCTGAGGTGCCTCATGACTAGCGCTGGACTTTCCAACCTCAATGGCATGAACTCCGCCGCCTCCGGCGTGCTTGATCAGCGCCTGTCGCTGGACGTTCAGGGCGTCGATGCCTTGCGGCGTACCGTCCGTGCATCGCCACAAGAGGGCATGAAGCAAGCCTCCAAACAGTTTGAAGTCATGTTCATGCAGATGATGCTCAAGAGCATGCGCGAAGCCACGCCTTCGGACGGGATGTTCAGTAGCTCACAGGAAAAGACCTACACCGCCATGCTCGACCAGCAGCTGTCGCAAAATCTTTCCGGCCGGGGTCTGGGTCTGGCAGAAGCCATGTTGAAGCAACTCAGTCGGGCCATGGGTGGCGAGGCCGCTGCACTCGCACCATGCCCGGTGCTACGGGGGGGCGTGCCACCAAGCTGGCAACCTGGCGCGCTGGCGCCCAAGACTGCGCCAGTTTCACAGGCTACGCCCGATCTCTCCTTTTATGAGGCCGCCACGGCACAAGCTACGCTAAGCCGCAGTGTTTTGCCGCAGGCGCATGTAGAGCAGTTCGTGACGCGCATGTTGCCCGCCGCGCAGCGCGCCAGCCAGGCCAGCGGTGTTCCGGCGCAATTGATCATGGCGCAGGCCGCGCTGGAGTCAGGCTGGGGACGCCGCGAGATTCGCTCCGAAGACGGTAGTCCCAGCTACAACATTTTCGGCATCAAGGCCGACAAAAGTTGGAAGGGCCCAGTGGCCGAGACGACCACCACCGAATACGTCAATGGGGTTGCGCAAAAGTCCCGCGCCACTTTCCGCGCCTATGGCTCCTATGACGAAGCGTTTACCGACTACGCCAGATTCCTGGTCGCCAATCCGCGCTACACCAATGTGCTGGCAACACAAGACCCGGCTACGGCGGCGCACGGCCTGCAGCGCGCCGGCTATGCCACCGATCCCGAATATGGTGGAAAGCTGGTTCGCATCATGAAGCAGATGTCTTGAGCCGGCCACGCGCGCGTTCAAGACAAACCACCCTCAATATATTGCCACCATACAGATTTTTGCTGTTTCGTAGCCGGCTTTTCTAAAGGTTCCCCCATTTTAAGCCGTTATACAGATACAGAAGTATGTAGCTGGCAACGTTTTTCGGCGAGGTGCGCATCGGGCGCTTCTTCTCTGTCACTAAGGAGTACACATGCAAGCGACAACAAGTCACCCTGTATCGACCGCGGGGCCGATGATGGCGCCAATGGCGCAGGCCGCCAAGGCGCTCGAATTTCTGGCTTTCACTCTGGGCCAAGAAGAGTACGGCATCGACATCCAGAAGGTGCAGGAGCTGCGCGGCTACGACACCGTGACGCGCATTGCCAACGCACCCGAGCACATCAAAGGCGTGGTCAACCTGCGCGGCATCATCGTGCCCATCATCGACATGCGCATCAAGTTCAATCTGGGAACGCCGACGTACGACCAGTTCACGGTCGTGATCATCTTGAACATTGGCAGCCGCGTCATGGGCATGGTGGTTGACAGCGTCTCCGACGTGA
>NCGI01000214.1 GCA_002256925.1 Polaromonas sp. 28-63-22 | reverse complement strand
CAAAACTGATCTGGCCGCGCCCGGTGATCACGGTGTCGGAGGTGTCGAGCACCAGGGCCCGGCTGGTCATGACGCCCTGCTTGACGTCAAACGCAGCAGCCGCGCAGCGCAGTTGCACGTTGCGGTCACCCCCGACGAGAAACTTGATGACCTCGCCGCCATCGAGTCCCATGAACTCGAGCAGGATGTTGCTGATCTCGCCCCGGCCCATCAACACGGACACATCGCCTGACGCGCCGCCCAGCATTTGCGCGGCCGAGTTGCCACGACCGCTGAGATCAAATTTGCCGCTGATTTTGCCGAGGCTGCTTTTGGTGGTTTCGATGGTCGGAAAAAGCTGGTTGAGTTGCGCACCCACCACGTCAAGCCGGGCCTTGAAGGCAGCGGGCACCACGTTGGCGTCAATCCTGATGCTGCCGGCCACCGATCCACCCGCGACGCCCAGCGCAAGCGGGTCGAGCAGCAGCATGCCATCCTTCAGAACCACATGCACCCGGCCTTTGTCGAGCGGCAGTTCCGCAGTACCCTGCGCGGGCGGTACGCCCGGCGCCCGGGCAGGCTGGGCCGGCGTCGCCGTTGCGGACGATCCCGCCCGCGGCGCAGAGGCTTTCATGCCAATCACCGGTCCGAGATCCTCGAAGTCGAGCAATCTCGATTGCAGCTTGCCCGTCAGCATGGCGACCCTGGCCGACTGATCGAACGTAAGCTGGCCGCTGACGTCGGAGCTGCCCAGCGTGCCCTGCATCTGGCTGGCGATCCAGCGCTTGCCTTGTCGGACCAGCGTGCCTCGAACCTTGTAGGGTGGCGTCGAGGGCAAGACCACGCCGGTCAGCTTGTACAGCTCGTCAAGGTTGCGACCCTGCAGGGCAAACGTCGCATCGACCCCGGCCAGCTCGGCCAGATCGGTGATGGAACCCCTGGCCTTCAGGCTGGTGCTGCCGACAAGCACATCAATCTCCAGCGGAAAGCTGCCGTCCACATCCTTGCTGAGCTTGAGGACACCGCCCGTCCGGCCACTGGCAGTGAACTTCTCGCCTTTCCACTTGCCGGTGGACTTGAATGCCAGCGGCAGATCGCCAGCCGACTCCGCCGCGATGGAAAACTGCACGGCAATAGCCGCCTCCCGGGCTTCATCGATATAGCTGAGTGTTCCCGTGTCGACCAGCAGGGTGCCGATGTCCGGGACCGCGCCCTTGCTGGATGTGTCTCGCGACAGCGCCCAGGTGCGCCGGCCATCGGCCTCCACCTGCAGCCCCAGTTGCGGCTCGGTCAGCGCAATGCGCGGGATTTGAATCCTGCCGACCAGCAGCGCCCACAGATTGATGTCGAACTCGGCCGCCTTCGCTTTCAGAAGGTAGGGCTTGCTGGCCCAACCAGGGTTGGCGATTTCCAGTCCGTCTGCGATCACGGTGGTGGTGCGCCCAAGGTGCACATCGAGGCGCCGCGTGATTTCGAAGGGACGCCCGATCTGGCCCGACACATAGCGGTTGATGGGTTGCCGCAACACATCCCACGGGAAGAAAATCAGTCCGAGCGCCAAAATCACCAAGAGCGCTGCAGCGCCGACAGCCCATTGCAACGCCGTGGTTCGAATGAGGGAATTCTTCATTAAGCCTTAAGCATTCAGGGATAAGCTCTAGCCTGCAAAAACACTGGATGCAATACCCCATGACGCGCGCGACACAAATCACCACGGCAGCTCCACGCAAAGCGGTATTTCTGGCCAGGCAGGCATGGTTTCTATCCGTATGAGTGTGTGCGTTTGCCGACTTTGTGGCCGTCGGCAGGCGCGATGCAATCCTGTGGTCAAGTGCCTACAGTTCGTCAGTAGGAAACGGCCTACAGGTGCTGCCCCCAGTCGCTGGCAGAATATCCGCAGCTTGGAGATACATTAGGAAACAACGCGCTCTTTGTGCCTTTGTATCGCCGTCATCGCTCAACTTTAACGACGCGCCCACCTGGATATGAGCAGTGAGACTAAGAACCTACATCGTTGAAGATAACCCGACCATTCGCGAAAATCTGATCGGAACCCTGGAAGAGCTGGCTTCGATCGACGCTGTAGGGACTGCCGAAACCGAGAACGACGGCAAGGCGTGGCTGGCGTCGCCCGGACGCGCCTGGGATCTGGCGATCGTTGATCTTTTTTTGAAGCAGGGCAGCGGACTGGGCGTCCTTGCAGCCTGCAGGGACCGTCAGCCGTCGCAAAAGGTGGTGGTGCTCAGCAATTACGCCACGGCGGACATCCGCCACCGCTGCGCCCAGCTGGGCGTTGATGCGGTATTTGATAAATCCAATGAAATTGATGCTTTGGTCGAATACTGCATCGCGCAGACCCGAACCCTTGATTCAGATTCCACCCGCCTGCGAACGACGGGCGTGTGATTTGGGAATGTGTCCGGCAGGGGGTTGCCGGACAGGTTCTTAGTCAATCAGCTTGTTCTTGAGCGCGTAGTAGGTCAGGTCGCTGTTGGACGCCAGACTCATTTTTTCCATGACCCGCGTGCGGTAGGTGCTCACGGTTTTAACGCTCAGCGAAAGCGCCTTGGCGATGTCCCCGGCGGTTTCGCCTTTGGCCAGCTTGAGAAACACCTGAAATTCACGCTCGGACAATTGTTCGTGCGAAGCGACATCGTTCGGCCGATTCAACTGCTGCGCGAGCAGTTCTGCCACCGCTGGCGTGATGTAACGCTTGCCCAGCGAAATCACGCGGATCGCATCGACAATTTCGGAGGGATCACACTCCTTGTTGAGATACCCGCTGGCACCCTGGCGGATCAGGTTGACGGCGTAATGTTCTTCGGGATAGCCGCTCAAAATCAGGATGCCGACGTCAGGCGCCTTGGCACGGATCATGGCCAGCGCGTCGATACCGCTTTGGCCCGGCATGGACAAATCCATCACCAGGATGTCGAGCTCCACATTGCGCACCAGATCAATGGCCTCGCGTCCGCTGCCGGCCTCACCGACAACACGCAGGTCAACCTGGTCCGAAAAAAACTGCTTGAGTCCCGAACGCACGATGGCGTGATCATCGACGATTCCAATTTTTATCATGTTGAAGTCTTTCTGTGTGATTGCGCCTTGCTGCAGCACAATGGAAAAAATGGCGGGATGGGAGATGCTAATGAAGCATAGCCTGATTATTGACGAATTACCTGCCCCACCAGTCGAGGGATTTTTCCGTGAAATTATTTTCGATTCCGAGAATGGCGATCAGCCTGCCACTGGCGGTGCTGGCCGCAGCCATCCTCATTTTCATCAACGAGGCGAGCTTTCAGCAATCGACCGAGGCGCTCGTCACCATGGAAGAAGCCCAGCAGACACGGGGCGCCATCAACAAGCTGATGCAGCAGATGCTTGATGCCGAAACCGGCCAGCGCGGCTACCTGCTGACCGGCGACGTCAAGTACCTGGAGCCCTACGACGCCGCAGTCGGCGACATCAACCAGACGCTGGACACCCTGCGCAAGCTCTTTGCGCCCTACGAGGTCGAGCTCGCGGAATTCGGCCTGATGTCCCGACACATTTCACGCAAGCTGGCCGAACTCGATCTGAGCGTGCGGATGCGCAAGGGCGGCCAGGAAGATGCCTGGAAGTTTGTACTGACGACCGATGTGGGGCAGGAGCAGATGGCAGCCATTCGCAGGCAATCGTCCCGGCTTGCAGCGTCGAGCATTGTCCGCATGGTAATGGGACAAAACCAGATCACCAAGACGCTGCAGCTTTCGCGCATTGGCGTGGCCATCATGGCGCTTTCGGGTTTGCTCGCGTTCTACATGTACCTGCTGCAGACCCAGGCGCTGCTGGCCTCCAGCGTTCGCGAACAGGGCTCGCTGCAGCGCGAGCGTGACCTGCTCGAGACGCAGGTGCGCGAGCGTACAGCCTCCCTGACCGAGCTGGCTACGCACTTGCAAAATGTCCGGGAAGACGAACGCGGCCACCTGGCGCGCGAATTGCACGATGAACTGGGCGCGCTGCTGACTGCCGCCAAGCTGGATGTGGCACGGCTGAAATCCCGGCTCGGGGGCGCCCTGCCCGAAGTCGCGGATCGCGTGGAGCACCTGATCAGCACACTGAACAGCGGCATTGCCCTGAAGCGCCGCATTGTCGAGGACCTCCGGCCTTCGTCGCTGTCGCATCTGGGTCTGGTGGCATCGCTGGAGATTCTGGCGCGCGAGTTCCAGGATCGATCCGGCTTGTCGATCGCGACGGACCTGGAGCCAGTCGAGCTCAACGGGTCAGCGCAGCTGACGGTTTACCGCCTCGTGCAGGAGTCGCTCACCAACATCGGCAAATACGCCGAGGCCAACCAGGTCGAGATTAGTCTGGCAAACCGCGACGGCTACATCAGTATCGATGTACGCGACAACGGCAAGGGATTCACGCCGGACGATGTGAGCCCTGGCAGCCACGGCCTTGCCGGCATGAAGCACCGCGTGGAAGCCGCAGGCGGCAAGCTCAGCGTCACGTCGGCGCGGGGCGGCGGCACGAAGATTTCTGCCGTGCTGCCGAAGGATCGCTAGTTCACTGAATCAATGAGATTACTTGTAATCCGATGCTTTGGGTTGGCGTATTTCCATCGAATCGGCTTGGAGTGTTTGTTGTGCTCACGGATAT
>NCGI01000213.1 GCA_002256925.1 Polaromonas sp. 28-63-22 | reverse complement strand
GCGCAGGCGACCGACATTGTCATCCTGGTGGTGGCGGCCGACGACGGCGTGATGCCGCAGACGAAGGAAGCCATCAAGCATGCCAAGGCGGCTGGCGTTCCGATCGTGGTGGCTATCAATAAAATCGACAAACCCGGTGTCAATCTGGATCGTGTCAAGGGTGAACTGGTGACCGAGCAGGTCGTGCCCGAGGAATTTGGCGGAGACTCACCTTTCGTGCCGGTATCGGCCCACACCGGAGCCGGTGTGGACACGCTGCTCGAGCAGGTGCTGTTGCAGGCTGAAATACTGGAACTCCGGGCACCTGTCGATGCACTGGCCAAGGGCCTGGTTATTGAGGCGCGGCTCGACAAAGGGCGCGGCCCGGTGGCCACGGTTCTGGTTCAGTCGGGAACCCTCAAGGCGGGCGATGTGGTGCTGGCCGGTTCCACGTATGGCCGCGTGCGCGCCATGCTCGACGAAAACGGCAAGCCGATCAAAACGGCGGGTCCGTCGATTCCTGTGGAAATTCAGGGTCTGACCGACGTGCCGCAGGCGGGTGACGATTTCATGGTCATGCTGGACGAACGCCGTGCTCGCGAGATCGCAACGTACCGTGCGGGCAAGTTCCGCAATACCAAGCTGGCCAAGCAGCAGGCTTCCAAGCTCGAGAACATGTTTTCGGACATTTCTGCCGGCGAAGTCAAGATGCTGCCGATCATCATCAAGGCCGACGTGCAGGGCTCGCAGGAAGCGCTGGCGCAATCGCTGCTCAAGCTGTCGACCGACGAGGTCAAGGTGCAACTGGTGTACTCGGGTGTCGGCGGTATCTCCGAATCCGACGTGAACCTGGCAATCGCTTCGAAGGCAGTGCTGATCGGTTTCAACACCCGTGCAGACGCCCAGGCGCGCAAACAGGCCGAAAACAACGGCGTCGAGATTCGTTACTACCAGATCATTTATGACGCTGTGGACGAGTTGCGGGCCGCGATGTCCGGCATGCTCACGCCTGACAAGAAGGAAGAAATCATCGGCACGGCCGAGATTCGCCAGGTGTTCAAGGTCAGCAAGATTGGCTCGATTGCCGGTTGTATGGTTACGGCAGGTGTGGTTCGCCGCACCGCGCGCCTGCGCCTGCTGCGGCAGAACGTGGTTATCTACACGGGTGAACTCGACTCGCTCAAACGCTTCAAGGATGATGCGAAAGAGGTCAAGGAAACCTTCGAATGCGGCTTGAACATCAAGAACTACAACGACATCGAAGTCGGTGACGTGCTCGAGTTCTTCGAAATCAGGGAAGTGGCCAGAACGCTCGAGGTCTGATGCACCACGGCACAGACAGCGCTTCCCGCGCTGCCTGTGCTCCGCATCACCCGGTTCTTCATTTGTATGCGCAAGAAGTCATCCACCCCCAATCGCGGTTTTCGCGTCGCCGATCAGATCCAGCGTGACCTGACGGAGCTGATCGCGCGCGAGTTGAAAGACCCGCGCGTGGGTATGGTCACGGTGCAGTCGGTTGAAGTCACGGCCGATTACGCGCACGCCAAGGTGTTTTTCAGCGTCCTGGTTGGCGACCCTAAAGAGTGTGAAGAAGCACTCAATCAGGCCGCCGGCTTTTTGCGCAATGGTCTGTTCAAGCGCCTGATGACGCATACGGTGCCCACGCTGCACTTTCATTTTGACCGCACGACAGAACGCGCAGCCGACATGAACGCCCTGATCGCCAAGGCAGTTTCTTCCCGCGCCACGGATAGCGAAGGTTAGAGATGAATACGGGCCGCCCCAGGGAGCGAATGCCCCCTTGGAGGGGCCCGCAGTGACGCGCGCAGACCTAACGCCTGAGTTGTCTGAAGGCCAGCCGGGGCCGCGGAACCGGCTTAGCCGGACCGAAGACGCAGCGGCCCCATCGGGGGGCAGTGAGTTACCCGCAGTGAACGACGGTAGTGACCCTCTTCACCAGCAGGGGCCGCGGGACTGGCTCCGCCAGACCGCAGGCGCAGCGACCCCCTCGGGGGGCAGGGCGCTACACGAAGTGAGCAACCGTGGGGGCAAGATCCAGCGACGTCCCGTCCACGGCGTGCTGCTGCTCGACAAGCCGCTGGGTTTGTCGAGTAATCAGGCTTTGCAGAAAGCCAAGTGGCTGCTGCGCGCGGACAAGGCAGGGCACACCGGGACGCTGGACCCGCTGGCCACCGGCGTGTTGCCGCTGTGTTTTGGCGCGGCGACCAAGTTCAGCCAGATTCAGCTTGACGCCGACAAAACCTATGAGGCGACGCTGGTGCTCGGGCAGAAAACCAGCACGGCGGACGCCGAGGGCGAGGTGATCGAAACCCGTCCGGTTCCCGACATCACGCCGGAACTGCTGGCAACTCTGACGCGCCAGTTCACGGGGCCATTGGCACAGATTCCGCCGATGTACTCCGCACTCAAGAAAGACGGCAAAGCGCTGTATGAGTACGCCCGCAAGGGCGAGGATGTAGAGCGGGAAGCGCGCCACATCACCATTTACAAGCTAAATCTTGCTCTAGCCCAGGTAGATCGTGCGCCACCAGCTATTAAAATGATAGTGAGCTGCAGCAAGGGCACGTACATCCGGACCTTGGGCGAGGACATCGGTGAGGCCATTGGCTGCGGTGCGCACCTCGGGTCCCTGCGCAGGCTGGAGACGGGTGGCTTTGTTGCAGCGCAATGCGTGACGTTGTCGGCGCTCGAAGCCTTGAGCGAGGCCGAACGCGAGGCCTTGCTGCTGCCGCCACAGTCTTTGGTTGGTTCTTACCCGTCTGTCACATTGGACGCCGACAATGCAGGCCGGTTTCTCAGCGGCCTGCGTCGCCGTGGTGAGCCGGGGCAGTGGGGCGCTGATGCACCGCTGGTGCAGGTGTTCGGAACCAACCCGCCCGCATTTCTCGGTTCAGCGCACATTACCGCTGATGAACTGATTCCCCAGAGGCTGCTGAGCCCGATTGAAATCAAAGACATCCTCCAGGCCAGTCAGCAACATTCTTCGGTCAGTGAGCAAGTCGGCCTCGCCGCACGCGCGCACTAGCCACATCAATTACCCAACGGTATCCATTTCCCAAGCCTCCAGAAAGCCCACCATGAGCCATAAACAGATCCGCAATATCGCCATCATCGCCCACGTTGACCACGGCAAAACCACCATGGTTGACCAACTGCTGCGCCAGTCCGGCACCTTCGCCGAACACGAAAAAGTCGTTGACACCGTGATGGACAACAACGCGATTGAAAAAGAGCGTGGCATCACGATTCTGGCCAAGAACTGCGCCGTGACCTGGGAAGGCACGCACATCAACATCGTCGATACCCCCGGCCACGCCGACTTCGGCGGCGAGGTGGAACGCGCCTTGTCGATGGTCGATGGCGTTGTGCTGTTGATCGACGCCCAGGAAGGCCCGATGCCGCAGACCCGTTTTGTGACCAAGAAGGCGCTGGCTCTGGGCCTTAAACCCATTTTGGTGGTGAACAAGGTTGACAAGCCCGGTGCCCGCCCCGACTTCGTCGTCAACGCCGCTTTTGACCTGTTCGACAAGCTCGGCGCGACGGATGAACAGCTTGATTTTCCGGTGGTTTACGCATCAGGGATCAATGGCTGGTCGTCGCTGGTTGAAGGCCCACCGAACGAACAATGGGGCCCCGACATGTCGGCCCTGTTCAACACCATTCTTGAGCATGTGCCGCACCAGCAGGGCGACCCGGCGGCACCGCTGCAGCTGCAAATTTCTGCACTGGACTTTTCGACCTTCGTGGGCCGTATCGGCGTCGGTCGCATCAGCCAGGGCACGGTCAGGCCCATGATGGACGTGGTGGTGATGGAAGGCCTGGACGGCAAGGCCATGAAGGGCCGCGTCAACCAGGTGCTGACCTTCCAGGGCCTGGAACGCGTGCAGACCGATGAAGCCGGCCCTGGCGAAATCGTGCTGATCAACGGCCTGACCGATATCGGTATTGGCGTGACCATCACCGACCCAACCAATCCGGCGCCGCTGCCGATGCTCAAGGTCGATGAGCCGACGCTGACGATGAATTTTTGCGTCAATACCAGCCCGCTGGCCGGCCGCGAAGGCAAGTACGTCACCAGCCGCCAGATCTGGGACCGCCTGCA
>NCGI01000212.1 GCA_002256925.1 Polaromonas sp. 28-63-22 | reverse complement strand
GGCCACCGCGTCGATGACGGCGGCGGCGATGCTGTCGCCGCTGGCGGAGCTGGCGGTGTCGGACGAGGCGGTGTTTGCGCTCGGCCAGCGCTCGATGCAGCTGTGGCCGAAGTGGATCGCAGAATTGGCTGAAGGCGGGCTGGAACGCATCTCCGGGCCGCCCCCAGCAAGTTCAGCCCCCTCGGGGGGCAGCGTATTACATGAAGTGAAAAGCGTGGGGGCAAAAAGCCAGCCGGTTTACTTCAGGCAGGAAGGCACGCTCGTCATCGCACATACGCAGGACCAGGCGTCACTGGAACATTTCACCCGCCTGCTCAAGCACAAACTGCCCGAAGTCTGCCGTGCGCAGGTGCATACGCTCGATGCGCAGGCGCTGGCGCTGAAAGAACCGCTGCTGGCCGGACGCTTCAGCGGCGGGCTGTTTCTGGAAGGCGAAGGCCAGCTCGCGAACGACCAGTGGATGGCGACACTGGCGCTTGAAATCGACCGGTTGGGCGGCATCTGGCATGAAGAGCGCGAGGTGCAGGCGCTGGAGCGCAACCGTATCGTGTGCGCTGACCAGTCGCACCCGGTCGATGCTGCAGTCGATGCACGCGGCGTGGGCAGCAAGCCCCTGATGCCGAACCTGCGCGGCGTGCGCGGCGAGGTTCTTCGCGTCGAGTGCCGCGGCGTGACCCTGCAGCGCCCGGTACGCCTGATGCACCCGCGCTACCAGCTCTATGTGGCGCCGCGTCCGAACCACGAGTTTGTGGTCGGCGCGACCGAACTGGAGTCGGAAGATGCCGGCCCGGTCACGGTGCGCTCGGTGCTGGAACTGGCCAGTGCGCTGCACAGCCTGCACCCGGCGTTTGGCGAGGCACGCGTGCTGCGCATGAGCGCGGCGCTGCGCCCGGCGCTGGACGACCACCGGCCGGTCGTGATCGAACGCGATGGCGTGTGGCACATCAACGGCCTGTACCGGCATGGTTATCTGTGCGCGCCCGCGCTGGTTGATGATTTAAGCCGGACATTGTTGGGAATGCGATGATGACCTTGATGACCACGACTTTCGAAATTTCGCTCAATGGCAAGCGCGTCGAAACCGGTGCGGCGACGCTGCAGGCGCTGTTGCTCGCGCAGGGCTACGTGATGACGAATGCCTTCGCCTGCGCGATCAACAACAGCTTTGTGCCGCGTTCGCAATGGCCGCAGCGCGCGCTGCAAAACGGCGACCGCATCGATGTCGTGACGCCAATTACAGGTGGCTAGGAGCCTGTCGGGCTTAGGTCGTCGAAAGCGAAAATCGACCCCAGCGAGGATAGTTTTTGACGGTTTCGCCGGCCAATATCTGGATATTGGTCAAGAAAGCGGCAAAAAATAGACCGCTGCGGCCGATTTGCAGCCGACGATTCCTAAGTCCGACAGGCTCCTAGGCGTCTGCCGCGTCGGTTTGGAGTGTGGGGTTGTTGTATGGCACTGATGAAAGACTGACATGACAAACGCACTGGTTCCGGCTTCGCGTCACGAGATTTCGGCTGTCGCGGCCGGTGGAACGATTGCGCACGGCCAGCCGTGGCAGGTGGGCGGTGTGACGCTCAAGAGCCGGTTTTTTCTGGGCACTTCGCATTACCCGTCGCCGCAAGTCCTGAGCGATGCCGTGGCGGCGTCGGGCGTCGAGGTATTGACGGTCGGACTGCGCCGGCTGCAGCCGGAAAGCGGCGGCGGCAACAGTTTCTGGCAGCGTGTGCAGGCAATGAAATGCCACATCCTGCCGAACACGGCCGGCTGCCACAGCGCCGAAGAAGCGATCACGCTGGCGCAGATGGCGCGCGAGATTTTCGGCACGACGTGGATCAAGCTCGAAGTCATCGGCGACGATTACACGCTGCAGCCCGACACCCAGGCCACGCTGCAGGCCGCGACCCTACTCGGCCGAGAGGGCTTTGCCGTGTTTGCCTACACCACCGACGATCTGGTGATGGCGCAGAAGCTGCGTGACGCCGGTTGCGCCGCCGTGATGCCTTGGGCGGCACCGATCGGCACCGGGCGTGGCCCGCTCAATCCCTACGCGCTTGAAACGATGCGCCGCCGCCTGCCGGATGCAGTGCTCATCGTCGATGCCGGCCTTGGCCGCCCGTCGCACGCAGCGCAGGTGATGGAGCTGGGCTTCGACGCGGTGCTGCTGAACACCGCCGTGGCGCAGGCGGGCGACCCGGTGCGCATGGCGCGCGCGTTTGCCGATGGTGTGGCAGCGGGCCGTGCGGCGTATGAATCAACGCCGATGCCGGAGCGCGCGGCAGCGCAAGCGTCCACGCCTACCGTCGGTGTGCCTTTTTGGCATGCGCAGTAAGGAAAACCTTTTACCGCAGAGGCGCAGAGAACGCAGAGGGGCGCAGAGAAAATTATTGGCTTTTTTCGGTCTTCCTCCTCTTGCTCTGCGTTCTCTGCGCCTCTGCGGTGAATGCTCCCGCTCCCGCGTTCTCGCCTGACTCCCATGAACTCCACATCTTTTGTTCCTTTGATTGCCCCCATCGGCTTTTACCCCGTCGTCCCCACCGCCGATTGGGTACAGCGCCTGCTCGGCTGGGGCGTGCGCACGATCCAGTTGCGGGCCAAGGCCGCTGACCACAGCGCGCAAGTCCTTGAACGCGAGGTGCGCGCCGCCGTTGACGCCGGCCGCGCCGTGCCGGGTGCGCAGGTGTTCATCAACGACCACTGGCAACTGGCGCTTGCCGCCGGCGCTTATGGCGTGCATCTGGGCCAGGAAGACCTTGACAGCGCCGACATCGAGGCACTGCGCCGCGCCGGCATGCGCCTGGGCCTGAGCACGCACACGCCCGCCGAGCTGGCACGCGCGCATGCGGTGCAGCCCTCGTACCTGGCCATCGGTCCGATCTACCCGACGACGCTGAAAGTCATGCCGTATGAGGCGGTGGGGCTGGAGCGCCTGAAGGCCTGGGCGCCTCATGCGGCGCCCTACCCGGTGGTGGCGATCGGCGGCATCTCGCTGGAACGGCTACCTGGCGTGATGGCCTGCGGGGTCGATGGCGTGGCCGTGGTCAGCGCGGTCACGCTGGCGGCGGATCCGCAGCAAGCCGCTTTGCGGGGACTTGCGCTGGCGGCTTGAGCGACCCGGCGCGGTCTGCCCACCCGGTTCAGCCTTTGTTGCGGGTGGGCTTGATGTGGATCAAGGCGGTGCCTGGCCGGGCGTGGGAGGCTTGAGGTCACCGGGTTTACAGCCTGGTTCACTCCGAGGCACGACCATGATCCCCGCCACCATCCGCATTATTCTCGACGAGCACGCTGCGTTGTCAGCCATGCTCCGGTCGCTGCTGATGATGTTGAAGCAGGGGCCGGGTGATGTTCAGCCAGAGGTTTTTTTCGATGTGTTGCGCGCGATGCTTTTCTACATCGATGAGTTTCCGGAGCGCCAGCACCACCCGAAAGAGTCGAGGCTGCTGTTTCCCCGGGTCGCCCGCGTGGCGCCGCAAACGGTGGAGACCATCAGGCATCTGGAGATGGATCACGGCAATGGCGAGCGATCGGTACGCGCGCTTCAGCATCAGCTGATTGCCTGGGAGGTGCTGGGCGAACCGCGCCGGGCGGTGTTTGAATCAGCGGCGCATGCGTATGTGGCCTTTTATCTGGAACACATGCGCATTGAAGAGGAGGTGATCTTGCCGGCGGCCGAAAAGGGTCTGGACGCGGCCGACTGGCAGGCGCTGGATGCTGCGTTTGGCACCAACCACGACCCGCTCACGGGCAGTTATCCGCGCGATGAAGCCTACGACCGGTTGTTCACGCGTATCGTGATGAAAGCGCCGGCGCCGATTGGCCTGGGGCCATGCCCGGTACGCCCTGCGGCGGGTCATCAACCTGTTTCGCGGTGAACCGCGGGTCGTACCGGCTCCCGGAGCCTGGCCCGGCCGGCTCTATCCTGTCGCGCGCGGTGGCCGGTCTCCGAGCAGGTCTTCGACGTACCACATGCGCGTCATGACCACGGCTGCCGCGGTCAGCGGCGTGGCCAGGATCACGCCGAGCGCACCGGCCAGTACCCCAAGAAGGACCTGCGTACCTACTGTCAGCGCGGGCGGCAACTCAAGCATTTTTTGTTGCAGGTAGGGCGTGAGAACATAGCTTTCCACAATCTGT
>NCGI01000211.1 GCA_002256925.1 Polaromonas sp. 28-63-22 | reverse complement strand
TTGCCGACCAGCTGGTCGAGCGCAATCTTCTTGACGCGCAAATCGTTTTCAGCCGCGATCTCCTGCGCCAGCACCAGGTCGTAGCGCGCCTGGGCTTCCCGCGAATCGGTGATGGTTGAGGTGCCGACCTCGAAATTGCGTTTGGCCGACGCGAGCTGCTCGGCGACGGCGGCTTTTTGGGCGACGACGAACGTCAAAGTATCTTGCGCAGCGCGAGGCGCCGGCGGCCAGGCTTGCCGACGGCAAGATGCCCGCCTTGGCTTGCTCGGCCCGTGCCAGGTTGGCGTCGTACTGCAGCCGTGCCGACTGGTAACTGGCGTCAAAAGCGCGGGCAGATTCATACAGCGCCACCAGGCTTTGCGCCTGCGCCGCAGGAGCCATGCCGGCCAGCGCCGCCGCAAGCGCGACCGGGCCGGGCGACATCGCAGCACGCAGGGAGGGCAACGCAAACTTACCGGGTTTAGTCATGGCAATCCTGAAAACAAGGGACCAGTGCAGGGAAAAAGGCACGCGGCCGTCGGCATCAATACGATGGAATCGACGGGTCCACCTGCTGTGACCATGCCTCGATGCCACCGTGCACATTCACAACCTGCGTGAAGCCGTTTTCGTGCAGGTACTGGGCGACGTGCAGGCTGCGCATGCCGTGGTGGCACAGGCAGGCGATGGGGTGGTCAGCGCCGTGCGCCGCCTGCAATTCGGCCATCCGGGCCGGAACCTCGCGCATCGGCATGTGCACCAGCGTGAAGCCGTCTGCGCGCACCGACGCGGTCTGCAGTTCCCAGGGTTCCCGGACATCGAGCACCACGGGTAGCGACGCGGGTTGAGCCGCCAGGGCCTCCTCACGCCACGCAGAAAAACCGGCAGGATCTATTTCAGGAATCATCGTAAAAGCCTCTTTATCGGGTTTGCCGCCAGTTTCGCCGGCAATGTCAGAACGTGAATGTCGATGGTTCGGGAAAATGCAGCAGCCGGGGCGCCACCGTGTCCCAGGCCTGCGTCGTGCGCCAGGCCTTGTCGGCAACGCGGGTCACGAGCGTGGCCCGCATGACGGGCTCAAAACCCACGATGGCGCTCAGGCGCCCGCCGACTTTCAACCGTGACAGCAGCCCGGAAGGCACCTCGGCGACCGAGCCACTGAGCACGATCACGTCAAACAGGCTGTCCAGTACGTCGCCTTCAGCGCCTGCAGCGGCTTGCGGCCCAAAGCTGGCCGCACCGTCGCGGTTCAGCACCTCGGCGTTGTACACGCCGGCGCGTTGCAGGTTGATGCGGGCGCTGGACGCCAGGACGGGGTTGATTTCCAGCGTGACGACCTGCTGCCCACGGTGGGCCAGCAGTGCCGCCATGTAACCCGAGCCGGTGCCGATTTCAAGGACTTTTTCGTGTTTCTGTACGGCCAGATCCTGCAGGATGCGGGCCTCGACTTTGGGTGCCAGCATGCACTGGCCGGGTTCGCGCTGCGAGGTCGGGCCGGCGTCCAGCGGAATTTCCATGTCGACAAAAGCAAGTGCCCGGTGCGCCAGCGGCACGAAATCCTCGCGCCTGACAATCGCCAACAGCGACAGGACCTGGTTGTCGAGCACTTCCCAGGGGCGGATCTGCTGCTCAATCATGTTGAATCGGGCTTGTTCGTAGTTCATGGGTGTGTGGCGTGAAGAAGGCGTGGGGAATGAAAAAAGCGGAGGAATGGAATATGTCCGTGCAGCCGCTGATTTTAGAGTGGCCCGGGCAGGGAAGCCGGGCTGGCCGGAACTGCGCCTGTGCCCGCTGGGCTGCCCGCTGCCTGCGCCTGACGCGTGAACTGGCGTTTGAACCATTGCGCCAGGTCGTCCATGAGGCAGTACGTGACCGGCACCACCACCAGCGTCAGCAATGACGACGTGATCACGCCGCCAATCACGGCCTGGCCCATCGGTGCGCGCTGCTCGGCGCCTTCGCTCAGGGCAAAGGCCAGCGGCACCATGCCGAAAATCATCGCCAGCGTGGTCATCAGGATCGGACGCAGGCGCACCCGGGCCGCTTCGAGCAGCGCGTCGCTGCGGTTCATGCCGGGCATCTCGCGGCCCTCGGCGTCGATCCATGGCGCACGCATGCGGATCGCAAAGTCAACCAGCAAAATCGCGTTCTTGGTCACCAGGCCCATCAGCATCACCACGCCGATGATGGAAAACATCGACAGCGTGGAGCCGAACATCAACAGGGCAAGCACCACGCCGATCAGCGTCAGCGGCAACGAGGTCATCAAAGCCAGCGGCTGCAGGAAGCTCTTGAACTGGCTGGCCAGAATCATGTAGATGAACAAAATGGCCATCACCAGCGCCGAGATGGCGTAGCCGAATGATTCGGCCATGTTCTTCGTGGAGCCGCTGAACTGGTAGCGGTAGCCGGGCGGGAAGTTGACGCCTTCCAGCGCCGCCTTGATGTCATTCGACACCTCGCCGGCCGAGCGGTTGGCGACGTTGGCATTGATGGCGACTTCACGCACCAGGTCGCGCCGGTTGATCTGGTTCGGGCCGGTCGACTCCTTCACGCGAGCCACCTGGCTCAGCCGCACGGTACGCGCCGAGCCGTCGGCGTTGTTGCCCATGCTGCTGTTCGTGAAGGGAAGGCGCTCGAGGTCGGCTGGCGAATTGCGCGCGTCGGGTGCCAGCCGCACGTTCACGTCGTAGGTCTGGTCGTCCGGTGCGCGCCAGTTGCCCACGGTTTGGCCGGCCACGAGCGTGCGCAGCGAGGCCGCAATCTGCGATACCGAAAAACCGAGGTCCGATGCCGCGTCACGCCGCACATCGACTTCAATCACCGGCTTGTCGGCCTTGATGCTGGAGTCAAGATCGACCAGCCCGGGAATACCGCGTATCTTGTTGCTGACAATGGCCGTCAGCCGCTCCAGCTCTTTCAGGTCGGTGCCCTGCAGCGAAAACTCGACCTGCTTGTTGCCGCCCACCGAGTCCAGCAGACCGACGTGCGTGACGGTGATGCCCGGCACCTGGCGCAGCCGCTCGCGCAGCACGCCCGAGAGTTGGTCCACGCTGCGGCTGCGCGCCTTGCGGTCCACCAGGCGCACATAAACGCTGGCGTACATTTTTCCCTGGGCGCTGCCGGTGTTGAGCGTGGCAAGCGTGTATTTCACCTCGGGGAACTCCCGCAAAATCGCCTCGACCTGACGTGCCTTGGCCTCGGTGCTTTCGAGCGACGAGCCGACCGGCGTGTAGAAGTTGAGCGTGGTTTCCGAGAAATCAGCCTTCGGCACGAACTCGGTGCCGAGCAGTGGCACCATGAAGATACTGGTCACGAAAATAGCCAGCGCCAGCGACAGCGTGGCCAGCCTGTGCACCAGCGACCAGCGCAGGATGCCCTGGTAGGTGTCGCTGAGTTTGACGGTGGCGCGGTCAAACCAGCCTGTGACGCGGCCAATGGTTTTGTCGTACAGGCTCAGCGGCGCACCGGGCTCGCGCGGCTGGATCGACGGGTCGTGCCAGATGCTCGACAGCATCGGGTCGAGCGTGAAACTGACGAACATCGAAATCAGCACCGCCGCCACGATGGTGATGCCGAATTCGTGGAAGAACTTGCCGATGATGCCGCCCATGAAACCAATCGGCAGAAACACCGCGACGATGGAAAACGTCGTGGCCAGGACGGCCAGGCCAATTTCCCGCGTGCCGTCGAGCGAGGCCTGGTAAGGCGTTTTGCCCATCTGCACATGGCGCACGATGTTTTCGCGCACCACGATGGCGTCGTCGATCAGCAAGCCCACGCACAGGCTCAGCGCCATCAGCGTGATCATGTTGATGGTGAAGCCGAACAGGTTCATGAACAGGAAGGTGCCAATGATCGAGATCGGCAGCGTCAGCCCGGTGATGACGGTGGAGCGCCAGGAATTGAGGAACAAAAAGACGATCAGCACGGTGAGCAGCGCGCCTTCGATCAGCGTGCGGCGCACGTTCTCGACCGCCACGCGAATCGGCCGCGCGCTGTCGTTGATCAGTTCCAGCCGCACGCCCGGCGGCAGCCGGGGCTGGAGGTCGGCGATGGCCTTGTTCAGGCCGTCCACCACGCTGATGGTGTTTTCGTCCTGTGCTTTCTGCACGCTCAGCAGCAAGGTGCGCTGGCCGTTGTAAAGCGCCAGGCTTTCAATTTCCTGCGCCCCGTCGGCGATGCGCGCAACCTGATCGACCGTGACCGGCGTGCCACTGGAGACGGCCCCGGGGACTTGCCCTTTGCGGGCCACGATGATCTTGCCAAAGTCTTCCGGCCGCTTCATGCGCGCGTCGATCTTCACCACGCGTTCCTGCGTCAGCGAACGGATGGCGCCCACCGGCAGATCCTGGTTTTCATTGCG
>NCGI01000210.1 GCA_002256925.1 Polaromonas sp. 28-63-22 | reverse complement strand
GCGTTGCCGGTCATGTAGCGGGCCATGTATTGCGCAAATGCGCTGGCGCTGGTGTTGGCAGATTTTGCGGGCGCGGGCGCAGGTGGTGCTGTGGCGTGAACGGCGTTGGTCGCAGCGTTGTAGCGGGCTGCCAGCGCTGCGGTGCCGGGCAGTTCGTTGCGCGGGGCGAACGGGTCGGCCTCGATCATGTACGGGTAGTCGGTCTTCGACACCCAGGGGACCGAGTCGAGCGGCAGCCGGTAGCCCATCGGCGAATCGCCCGGCATCAGGTACATGCGCTCGTCGCGGAAGAACCACGGGCCGGTGGCCCATTTCGGCCCCGGCGCGGCTGGCGGGCCGAAGCCGGCTTTGGCCTGCGCGGCTTCCCGGGTCTGCAGCGGCAGCACATAGCCCACCACCGAATCAAGCCCTTGCAAGAATACGCGGCGCAGGCGCTCGCGTTCCATCGGGTCGTCGAGTCGCGAATCGAACGGATCGACGTTGACCGGCAAGCGGCGTTCGCGCCACAGGTAGTACCAGGTGTCTTCGAAGCCCGGCGTGATGTAGGTGGTGGCCAGGCCGAGCTTGCCAGCCAGGGTCTGCACGAAATTCTTTGCGTCGGCGCTGGTGTATCGGCACGGCTTGCGTTCATCGGCAAACAGCGCCGGGTTCTGCCAGACCGGCTGACCATCCTTGCGCCAGAAAATACTCAGCGCCCAGCGCGGCAACTGCTCGCCCGGGTACCACTTGCCCTGGCCGAAATGCAGAAAGCCGCCCTGACCGTATTCGGCGCGCAGCTTGAGCACCAGCTCGGCCGCATAACCGCGCTTGGTCGGCCCTAGCGCGTCGATGTTCCATTCGGCGGCGTCGCGGTCGGACGTGGCGACAAACGTTGGCTCGCCGCCCATCGTCAGGCGCACGTCGCCTGCGGCCAGGTCTTTGTCCACCGCTTCGCCGAGCTTCAGCACGCTGGCCCACTGGTCATCGGTGTAGGGGCTGGTCACGCGTGGCGATTCAAAGATGCGCTGCACCGCCATGTGGTGCTCGAACACCACTTCGCTTTCATCCACGCCGCCTTCAATCGGCGCGGCGCTCGAAGGCTCGGGCGTGCAGGCCAGCGGAATATGGCCTTCGCCCGCCATCAGGCCCGAGGTCGGGTCCAGGCCGACCCAGCCCGCGCCAGGCAAAAAGACTTCGCACCAGGCATGCAGGTCGGTGAAGTCGTGTTCGGCACCACTCGGCCCGTCGATGGATTTGACGTCAGCCTTGAGCTGGATCAGGTAGCCCGATACAAACCGCGCCGCAAGCCCAAGATGCCTGAACAACTGCACCATCAGCCAGCCGGTGTCGCGGCACGAGCCACAGGCCAGCGCCAGCGTTTCTTCGGGCGTCTGCACGCCCGGCTCCATGCGGATCGAATACTTGATGTCTTGTTGCAGGCGCTGGTTGAGGCTGACCAGAAAGTCGATGGTTCGGCGGGGTGTGAGGTCGGTGCTGGCGAGGTAGGCTTTGACCAGCGGTGTGGCGGGCTGCGTGACCAGATAAGGCGCTAGTTCGCGCGCCTGGGTTTCGCTGTACTTGAACGGAAACTTTTCAGCGTCGGGCTCAAGAAAGAAGTCGAAGGGGTTGAAGACCGCCATTTCGACGACGAGGTCCACCGTGACCTTGAACTCGCGGGTCGGCTCCGGAAACACCAGCCGCGCCTGCCAGTTGGCAAACGGGTCTTGCTGCCAGTTGATGAAATGTTTGACCGGCTCGATGTTCAGCGAATACGACAGCACCTGGGTGCGGCTGTGCGGTGCCGGCCGCAGCCGTACCACCTGGGGCCCGAGCTTGACGGGACGGTCGTAGCGGTAGTGGGTGATGTGACTCAGGGCAACGTGAATGGACAAGGACGCCTCGCTTTGGAATAGGGCACGGGTGCAGGGGAACGCATCGGCAAACGAATGCAGGGCTGAGAACAGCTTACCCTGCTTCAAAGCCCTTGTGGCAAGCAAGAGCTGCGCCACACCGGGTTTGTAGGCTTTTTGCGCCCCTGGCCCGTTAACAGGCAAAGCCGTGCGCGCGTGGGCATCGCAAGAACAACGAATCGGGGGCGCTTGTGGGGGATGGTGTTGTGCAGGGGCTGGTGCCCAGGGCTCCCCGCGCCGGGCTGATTCTGGCCGGGTTCATTGCGGGCGTCGCCCTTCAATTGCAGCAGGGGCGGCTTGGGCCCGGCTGGGTTTATGGGGCGATGGCCTTGCTCGGCCTGCTTGCGCTGGGCGCACTTTGGTTGCCTCGCCAATGGCCCGGTACAGGCTGCCGAAAAGCTGGCGCTGCTTGCGGGCTGGCGCTGGCCGTGCTGGTTGCCGCCTCGGCGGCGGCCCTCGGTTTCGGGCTGACCGGCTTCAGGGCGGTGCAGTTTCAAGCGACGGCCCTCAACCCCGCGCTGGAAGGCCAGGACATCGCTGTGACAGGTATGGTCCTGGCGATGCCGCAGCGCAGCGACGAGGCCGTGCGTTTCAGGCTGCGGGTTGAATCGGCGCGGTTGAAGGGCCAGCCCATCACGCTGCCGCAGCAATTGCTGCTTGGCTGGTACGCCGGCTTTGGCGCACGAGACGCCAGCGCTGCGTTGACGGGCGGCGACGATCCATCCGAGCATGCGCTGGCGCTACAGCGGCAACCGCAGAACCTGCGCGCCGGCGAACGCTGGCAAATGACCGTGCGGCTGAAGGCCCCGCATGGCAACAGCAATCCGCACGGGTTTGACTACGAGCTGTGGCTGTGGGAGCAGGGCATTCAGGCCACCGGCTATGTGCGCGCCGGACCGCGCGATGCTCTGCCGACCCGGCTTTCGAGCGGCTGGCAACACCCGGTCGAGCGGGCACGGCAGGCTGCGCGCGAGGCGATCTTCGCGCGCGTTGACAACCGCCAACTTGCCGGCGTGATCGCAGCGCTCGTGGTCGGTGACCAGAACGCGATAGAACGCGCCGATTGGGACGTGTTCCGGGCTACCGGCGTCGCCCATCTGATGAGCATTTCAGGTCTGCACATCACGATGTTCGCGTGGCTGGCGGCCTTGCTTTTCAGCCGGCTGTGGCGGGCGTCGGCCCGCTTCACGCCGCGGCTTTGCCTGGCCTGGCCGGCCAGCAGCGCCGGCGCGGTAGCCGGGCTGCTGCTGGCAGCCGCCTATGCGCTGTTTTCCGGCTGGGGCGTGCCGGCGCAGCGAACGATCTGGATGCTGGCGACGGTGGTGCTTTTGCGACTCAGTGGCAGACAGTGGCCCTGGCCGCAGGTCTGGCTGCTGGCGATGGCCGTGGTGGTGCTTGTGGACCCCTGGGCGCTCCTGCAGGCCGGATTCTGGCTTTCTTTCGTCGTCACGCTGGCCCTGACGCCGCTGTCGCTGCTGCTTTTCAACCAGGTGTCCGTCGTCGGACTACTGGCCAACGCGGTGGCGATTCCCTGGGTCACGCTGGTGGTGACGCCCCTGGCCATGCTCGGCCTGGCATGGTCGCCGCTGTGGGATGGCGCCGCGTGGGCGATTGGCGGCCTGGCCGCCATGCTGCAGTGGCTGGCGGGCTGGCCGTTCGCTTCGGTCAGCGTGGCCGCCGCGCCGCTGTGGGCCGCCATTGCGGGCGTGCTGGGCGGGGGGCTGATCGCGCTGCGCCTGCCGTGGCAATGGCGCCTGCTGGGTGCGCCGCTGTTGCTGCCGGTGCTGTTGTGGCACCCCGCGCCGGTGGCCGAAGGCGAGTTTGAACTGCTGGCCGCCGACATCGGGCAGGGCAATGCGGTGATTGTGCGTACTGCCAGCCACGCCTTGCTGTATGACACAGGTCCGCGCTTTTCGCGCGAGAGCGATGCCGGGCACCGCGTGCTGGTGCCGCTGCTGCGCGCTTTGGGCGAGCGGCTGGACACACTGGTGCTGAGTCATCGCGATACCGATCACACCGGTGGCGCGCCGGCCCTGCTGGCGATGCAGCCGCAGGCGGCGCTGCTGGCGTCGATTGAAGACGGCCATGAACTGCAGGCGCTTCGAAAAGCCACGCGTTGCGAAGCAGGCCAGCGCTGGGTCTGGGACGCCGTGAGTTTCGAGGTGCTGCATCCTGCGGCCGCCGACTACGGCACCGAAACCAGGTCCAACGCGATGAGTTGTGTCCTGCGCATCGCCACTGCCCGCCACACGGCCCTGCTGGTCGGGGATATCGAGGCGCCCCAGGAACTGCGGCTGGTGAGCGGTGAAAGCGCAACGCGGCTGAAGGCAGACTTTCTGCTGGTGCCGCACCATGGCAGCAAAACCTCATCGACCGCGCAGTTTCTTGACGCCGTACAGCCACGTGTGGCGCTGGCCCAGGCGGGTTACCGCAACCGCTTCGGGCATCCGGTAGCCAGTGTGGCTGCACGCTATGCGGAACGCGGCATACCGCTGCTGCGGTCGTCGCAGTGCGGTGCGGCCCTGTGGCGAAGCCTGGCGCCTGACCGGATCGACTGCCAGCGCCAGCTCGGCCAGCGCTACTGGCATCATGGCGTTGAGCCCTGAATGAGCCCTGAATGAGCCTTGAAAGTCGCGGCGGCACGCCTGATGGCGCATAACTTGCTAAGCTGTGGTGCAACAACATGACCACGCTTGCCGGAGACACACTACCCATGAGCCGACCGATGTTTGACGAGATGAATGCCACGGCTGCCAGCGTGCGGGAACACTACCAGGGCTACCAGCGCTGGCTGGCCCGGCAGCCGGCTGACGCGATGCAGGCGCGCCGCGCCGAGGCCGAAATGATCTTTCGCCGCGTCGGCATCACGTTTGCCGTGTATGGCGCCAAGGACGAGGACGGTTCGGGCACCGAGCGGCTGATCCCGTTCGACCTCATTCCGCGCATCATTCCCGCCCACGAATGGGCCACGATGGAAAAAGGCCTGGTGCAGCGGGTGACCGCCTTGAACCGGTTCATTCATGACGTGTACCACGGGCAGGAAATCATCAAGGCGGGGCTGATCCCGTCCGAGCAGATTTTCCAGAATTCGCAGTTCCGGCCCGAAATGATGGGCGTCGATGTGCCGGGCAATATCTACTCCCACATTAGCGGCATCGACATCGTGCGCGCCGCCAATGCGCAGGGCGAGGGCGAGTATTACGTGCTTGAAGACAACCTGCGCGTGCCCAGCGGCGTCAGCTACATGCTCGAGGACCGCAAGATGATGATGCGGCTTTTTCCGGACCTGTTCAGTGAAAACCGCGTCGCACCCGTCGCTCACTACCCCGATCTTCTGCTCGACACGCTGCGCGGCATGGCGCCGCCCGCCACGGCGGAACCGACCGTGGTGGTGCTGACGCCCGGCATGTACAACTCGGCCTACTTCGAGCATGCCTTTCTGGCGCAGCAGATGGGCGTTGAACTGGTCGAGGGGCAGGACCTTTTTGTCAAAGACAACTTTGTGTACATGCGCACCACGCGCGGCCCGAAGCGGGTCGACGTGATTTACCGCCGCGTGGACGACGACTTCCTGGACCCACTGGCGTTTCGCCCCACGTCCACGCTTGGCTGCGCGGGTCTTCTCAATGTGTACCGCAGCGGCAATGTGTCGCTGTGCAATGCGATCGGCACCGGTGTGGCCGACGACAAGTCGATTTATCCCTACGTGCCCAAAATGATCGAGTTTTATCTGGGCGAAAAACCCATCCTGAACAACGTGCCGACCTACATGTGTCGCAACGACGACGACCTGAAGTACACGCTTGCGAATTTGAAAGACCTGGTGGTCAAGGAAGTTCATGGGGCCGGGGGCTACGGCATGCTGGTGGGGCCGGCCTCCACGGCGGCGGAAATCGAGGCGTTCCGTGCGGCGCTGCTCGCCAACCCCTCGGGCTACATCGCGCAGCCCACGCTCAGCCTGTCCACCTGCCCGACCTATGTCGAAAGCGGTGTGGCGCCGCGCCACATTGACCTGCGGCCCTTCGTGCTCAGCGGCAAGGAGGTGCAAATGGTGCCCGGCGGCCTGACGCGCGTGGCGCTGAAGGACGGCTCGCTGGTCGTCAATTCGTCGCAAGGCGGTGGCACCAAAGACACCTGGGTCCTGCAGGCCGAAAAAGGGGCGCAGTCACCGTCTCAAGGCAGGTTTCAAACGCAATCCCAGTCAACGACGGAAGGGGTTTAAACATGCTTTCACGAACCGCTGACCACCTTTTCTGGATGTCGCGCTACACGGAAAGAGCTGAGAACACCGCGCGCATGCTGGACGTCAACTACCAGACTTCGCTGCTGCCGCAATCCACCACCGTGGCGCAGGCGGGCTGGCAGGGTCTGCTCAGCATCAGCGAACTCAAACCCGCCTACGCGGCGAAGTACGGCGACAGCGTCAATCCGCGCGACGTGATGGACTTCATGGTGCGCGACGAAAAAAATTCATCGAGCATTATTTCGTGTCTGAAAAACGCGCGTGAGAATGCCCGCGCTGTGCGTGGCACGCTGACGACAGAGGTGTGGGAAACGCAAAACCAGACGTATCTTGAAGTCTTTCGCATGCTGCGCAATGGCGACTTCGAGCGTGATCCGGGGCAGTTCTTCGAGTGGGTGAAATTTCGTTCGCATCTGTCGCGCGGCGTCACGCTGGGCACCATGCTGCAGGACGAAGCCTTCCATTTTTTGCGCCTCGGCACTTTCCTTGAGCGCGCTGACAACACGGCCCGGCTGGTCGATGTGAAGTTTCATTCCTTCCAGGGCGATTTTTTGGGTGCCCCCAATGTCGAAGACCAGGAATACGACTTCTACCACTGGAGCGCGATTTTGCGCAGCGTGTCGGGCTTCGAGGTTTATCGCAAGGTGTACCGTGATGTGATCAAACCCGAGCGCGTGGCCGAGCTGCTGATCTTGCGGGCCGACATGCCGCGTTCGCTGCTGGGCTGCCTGAACGAAGTGATGAGCAACCTCGCCATGGTGACCAGCGACCCATCCAGCGAAACCCAGCGCCGCGCCGGCAAACTACGCGCCGACTTGCAGTTCGCGCGTATCGACGAAATCCTCGCGACCGGGCTGCATGCGTTTTTGACGCAGTTCCTGGACCGCGTGAACGAACTAGGCGCCCACATCAGCCGCGAGTTTCTGGTTCCGGCAACCACATGAGCCCCCACGGTCGTTCACTTCGTGTAACTCCCTGCCCCCCGGGGGGTCCGCTGCGCCTGCAGCCCGGCAAAGCCGGTTCTGCGGCCCCTGCTTGAGGGGGAGCCGTGCAGTCGCTTGGTTTGCGCTGTTTTCGGCCCCGACATGACTGTTAGTTGATGAAGATACAGATCACGCACACCACGGATTACCGATACACCGAACCGCTTCGCTATGCGCTGCAAACGCTGTGGCTGACGCCGCAGTCGGGTGCGGGGCAGACGGTCAATTTCTGGAGTGTCGGCGCACCGGAAAAGTTATACGCGCAGCGCGATGCGTTCGGCAACACGATCCAGTCGTACACCTTCGTCGGCAAAGAGTCGGACAACGTGCGCTGGAGCCTGGTCAATGCCGCCGGCCAGG
>NCGI01000209.1 GCA_002256925.1 Polaromonas sp. 28-63-22 | reverse complement strand
TCCGTCACCCTGCCCGTCACGATGATGCGTTCACCGAGCGGCTCGCCATTTCTGACCGCGTTTTTCGTCAGGTCGTGGTCGAGCGGGCCGAGCTGGTCCGTGCCGTACACGGGCGCGGTGAGCTGGCTGAGCGCCTGCCGGATCGGCACCAGCGGCTGCTTCGGGCCGCGCAGCAGGGTCGATTTGTAATACGGATAAATGTGCGCAGGATGCGCGGGCCAGTCGCGCGCAGCGAGGTAGGTGTTGTGGGGTTCGGGCGTCATGGGTGTCTCCGAGAATGTTCCTGATGGGAAAGGCGCTACTTTAATGGTGACGTCATAATTTCGCATGGAAAAAATGAACCAGGAATCTTTGCAGGAAGCCGGCCGGCAGGCCCGCGCTCATGCCTGCAGCTGCGCGCTGGGCCCCTGCCCGGGCTGGGAGAGTTTTACCGAAGAACGCTGGCCGCACACGCAAATGCGGCCGCTCGGCACCCTGCGCGATCCGGCCCTGTACGAGCCCACGACCGAGGAATACCACCCCGCTGGCACGCGCTACGAATCGGCCGACGCACCGGTGGCGATTCGTTTTTTCCCCTACAACCGCTGCGACGTTTTCGCCTGCGAACGCTGCGCGCGCGTGCTGATGCGTTACACCGAATTTGGCGGCTACTACGTGGACCACCGGGTGCGCCAGCTCGACCCGGCGCTGGTGGTTCAGAGCTGAGCGCCAGGATAACGGGGCGCATCGCCGGCCACGGCAAAACGCGCCGTCAGGTCACCCAGACCCAGTTCCTGCAGCACCGCCTGCAGCCGCTCCTGCGCCGCGCGGGTTTTCACGGCGTTCGGCCTGGCAGGCCGGCTGGCCCGGATCAGCTCGTTTTTCATGGAATGCTCCCAGCCCACCAGCTCGGTCACGGTCACGTCGTAGCCGTTGGCTTCGAGCTGCAGGCAGCGCAGCACGTTGGTGATCTGGCTGCCGAATTCGCGTGTATGCAGCGGGTGCCGCCACAGCTCGGCCAGCGGCGTTTTGGCCAGGTTCAACACCCGGCTCTTTTTCAGCACGCCCGCCACCTCGGCCTGGCAACACGGCACCAGCACCATGTGGCGCGCACGTTTGGCCAGCCCGAACGCAATCGCGTCGTCGGTGGCGGTGTCGCAGGCGTGCAGCGCGGTGACGATAGCGATCGTCGGCGGCAGGTCGGGGGCGGTGATGGCCTGTTGCACCGACAGGTTCAGAAAAGACATGCGTGCAAAGCCCAGCCGGGCCGCGAGCGCGCGCGATTTTTCAACCAGCTCCGGGCGCGTTTCGATGCCGTAGATATGGCCGGTGTTCAGCGCACCGCGCTGCGCGACGTTGTAAAACAGGTCGTACACGATGAAGCCAAGGTAGGACTTGCCAGCCCCGTGATCGGCCAGCGTGGGCGGTGCGTCGGCCGTCGAGGCCGCATGAACCTCCTGCAGCAGCGGTTCGATGAACTGGTACAGGTGGTAAACCTGTTTCAGCTTGCGCCGCGTGTCCTGGTTCAGCCGGCCATCCCGCGTGAGGATATGCAGCTCCTTGAGCAGTTCCAGCGACTGGCCCGGCCGCAGCTCGTCGATGACCTGATCGGGTTTGGCGCCTTGCCGGCCCGCAAGGGCTGCCTTGCCGGGTCGGGCCGCTGGCGGGGTGGTGGTGTTTCGCATCAGCCCGAGTTTAGTGCCGCGTCTGCTGATACCCCGGCCGCAGGGCAGCGCGGAGCCACGGCCTTCCGCTGCCTGTAAAACCTTATCCCGCGCATTACATTGCACAAAATTTAATTGTGTGCTACACTTTATGTCGTGGCAAAACCAACACCCAACCGGTCTTCGGACGCGATGCTGCTGCTCGACAACCAGCTGTGCTTTGCGCTGTATTCCACATCGCTCGCCATGACGCGTGTGTACAAGCCGCTTCTCGATGCGCTGGGCCTGACCTATCCGCAGTACCTGGCGATGCTGGTGCTGTGGGAAAAAGACGGCCTGATGGTGTCCGAACTTGGCGAACGGCTCTACCTCGACTCCGGCACGCTCACCCCTTTGCTCAAAAGGCTTGAATCGTCAGGCCTGATTGCACGCCTTCGCGACGTGGAAGACGAGCGCCGCGTCCACATCACGCTGACCGCAGAAGGCCGCAAGCTCAAGGACAGGGCGGCCAGCATTCCAGGCTGCGTGTTGCGTGCCAGCCAATGCTCGCTGCCCGAACTGACCGCGCTGACGCAGCAGGTGCAGGCCCTGCGGCAACGTCTGACGGGCTGATCACCGGTCCGGCCGCCGCAATAACGCAACCACGCCATAACGCCACAACGATTTCTCAACCCGCCCCCACACCCCGGGGGCATCTTCCGAAGGAAACTCCATGACCACGAAGCTCGAAAAAGTCCTCTACACCGCCCACGCCCACACCACCGGCGGCCGTGACGGTGCCGCCAAAACCGACGACGGCCGTCTGGACATCAAACTCAGCTCGCCCGGCACGTCAGGCACCGGCACCAACCCCGAGCAGCTGTTTGCCGCCGGCTATTCAGCCTGCTTTCTGGGTGCGATGAAAGCCGTTGCCGGCATGAAAAAAATCGCCCTGCCCGAAGACACCAGCATTGACGCCAGCGTGGACCTTGGCAAGATCCCGAACGCCTACGGCATTGCCGTGCGCATGGAAATCTCGCTGCCCGGCATGGAGCGCAGCGCCGCCCAGGACCTGGTGGACGCAGCGCACCAGGTTTGCCCGTATTCCAATGCCACGCGCGGCAATATCGACGTGACGCTGACCGTCAAATAACCCGGCGCAGCGGGCAGACCCGCGCCGCGAACTGTCGCCCAGGTGGCCCGCCCGTGTTGAACCGGCGGGCCACTTCCTTTATGGTGCGCGGATGACACCACCCGCCACCAGCACCGATTTTCTTGTTCGCCAGGACCGCCTTGCCGACGTGCGGCTGCGCACCCTGCCCGCGCGACCGCTGGCCGAGGGGCAGGTCCGCCTCGCCATCGAATCCTTTGCGCTGACGGCCAACAACATCACCTACGCCGCGTTCGGCAAGGCCATGAACTACTGGCAGTTCTTCCCGACGGGCGAAGAAGAATGGGGCGCTATCCCGGTCTGGGGATTTGCCCGCGTGTCGGAATCGCACTGCGAAGGCATCACGGACGGCGAGAAGTTCTACGGTTACTTCCCGATGGCCAGCCAGCTGGTGGTGCAGCCGGTGCGCGTGAAGCCCGGCGGATTCGCCGATGGCGCAGCCCACCGGCAGGCGCTGCATCCGGTTTACAACCAGTACCTGCGCTGCAGCGCCGACCCGCTCTACACCGCAGGCAGCGAGGACATTCAGGCGCTGCTCAGGCCGCTGTTCATCACATCCTTCCTGATTGACGACTTTCTGGCCGACAACGATTTTTTCGGCGCCTCGCCGGGCGGCGTGATGCTGCTGTCGAGCGCTTCCAGCAAAACCGCCTACGGCACGGCGTTTCAGCTGGCGCAGCGGGCGGGCCTGCACGTGGTGGGCTTGACCTCGCCGGCCAATGTCGGCTTTTGCGAAAGCCTGGGCTGCTACAGCCAGGTGCTGCGTTACGACCAGCTCGACCAGCTGGCGGCCGACGCGCCCAGCGTGTACATCGATTTTGCCGGCAGCGCCGCGCTGCGCCACGCCATACACAGCCGGTTCAGCGCGCTGAAATACAGCTGCTCGATTGGCGGCACGCACGTGGACGAACTGGTGACGAAGAACGCTGCGTCCTATCCGCCGGGGCCCCGGGCGACGCTGTTTTTTGCGCCGGCGCAAATCAAGAAACGCAGTACCGACTGGGGCCCGAGCGGCCTGGAAACACGCGTGCAGCAAGCCTGGCAAGCGTTCACGACCCGCGTGGCAGGCACCGGTCAAGACGGGCAGCCCTGGCTGACGGCGCGCAGGCACCACGGCACGCAGGCCATCGAGGGCGTGTACCGCGATGTGCTGGGCGGTGCCAGCGATCCCCGGCTGGGGCATATCCTGGTGCTCTGACGCGCCCCTCAGTCGCTATGCTTTTAATAGCTGCTCGCGCAGGTATTGATTGGGCTAGTGTGGTGTTGCATGCTTGAAGGTACAAATAAAACTGATGGATTTTTGTTCAGGGCAAGGCGTAAACCACAGCAATAGTTCCACTATTGCGAGGATTTGCAACGCCGCCCTGGGCAAAAA
>NCGI01000208.1 GCA_002256925.1 Polaromonas sp. 28-63-22 | reverse complement strand
TCATCTACGATCTCCTGATTTACTGATAAGGTATGTAACTAATTGCCTACTGTACGACATAAATTGAGGGCTGTGGACGACTTGCCGTATTCAAACTAAAAGACTAGGGAAAACCATTGCGGGAGGCGCGGCTCTTTTCAAGTTTAGCGACAAAAACTGTCGCAATTTGCGACAGATGACAGCCCTCGACGCCTTGCTGTGGCCTCCAACGGACTCAGCCGAGCATGTCAAATCCCTGCGCCTCGACGCCGACGAAAACCTGGGTAAAGCCCGCAAGTGCCCCGTAAAAACGAGCCTTCGGATGCGCCATTATGGCCTCGCACATCTGCGGCAGCCAAGGCTGTGCATGGCGGGCAAAAAACTCCCGTTGCCGCGTCAGGTTGGCCACCGCCACGTCATCGCCGGCAATCAGGTAACGCATGACTTCGCACAGGTAGGCCACGTGGTCCTCGGTTTCCGGCATGGCCTCGTCACGCGCGAGTCCCAGGGCGGCAATGTCGGTTCGCAACGCGGCCAGCGGCTTTTCGTTCAGGAAACCACTGAGGTAGTGGGAACCGAAAAGATAGACCTCTGGTTTGCTCACGCCGCCAAACAGCGCGTCGTACTCGTTGCTGATGTCCACAAGGCTATAGGAGCGGGCGGCGGCAACCAGATCGGCCCACGAGCTTTCCAGCACCGCGCCTGGCGCAGGCGTTTGCGTCACGGCCACGCGAAGGTTGTCGTGTAGTTCAGCTGAGGGCGCCGCGTAATAAAGCGCCGCCAAAAGGCCATAGACTTCCGCGCGGGCGGTTTCTTCGTCAAGAGAAACGGAAACGAGTTGGGCTTGCGTCATGGGTTTTCCGTTCAGCGTAGGTCGGTAATCTTGACTTCGTTGTCTGCAGAGTAGATGTCGACCACCCTGCAGTCGCCGCACATTTTCAGCCGGTCCGCAGCGGCACCCTGAAACATCGCATGGCCCGCCAGTTTGCCCAGCATGGCTTCGATACCCTTGAGGGTGCCGAAGGGTTTACTGCAGCGGATGCACTGAAACGGCTGCGCTTCATTGAGGACCCGAGCCTCCTTGCGCTGCGGCGTGAGCAGCAGGCGTGGCTGCAGGGTGATGGCACCCTCGGGACATGTGGTGGCGCACAGGCCGCACTGCACGCAATTCTTCTCAATGAATTTGAACTGGGGCCGGTCGGGGTTGTCCTGCAAGGCGCTAGCCGGGCAGGCGCTGACACAGCTCAGGCAGAGCGTGCAGGTGTCGACGTTCACCGAGAGGCTGCCAAAAGGCGAATCCAGGGCAGGTAAAGCAATCGACTCGGGCAACGCTGCAGGTGCCTGCGTGATCAGGTGGTCGAGCGCCATGTCGAGCGTGCTGCGCTTTTCCTGCGCCACGGCAAAACGGGCCGGTGCCGACGGACTCTGCGCCGTCGCCCGGGCAATGGACTGCAGGCGGGCGTCCAGCGCAAGCAAACCCGCAGCACCGGGGGATGCCTCCGCGCGCAGCAAGTAGAAATGCACACCCTTGTAACCGAGACCGTTGAGCAGCGTCTGGGCGACGCGCATCTGCCGCTCAAGTCCTTGGAGGTAGGCCGGTGCCTCCTCATCAGTAACCAGCACGGCCACCTGTGCCGCGCCATACGCGACGGCACTCAGCCACAAATCCAGTCCGACGCTGGCGGTATGAAAAAGCGCCAGCGGAATGACGTTGGCAGGAACGCCGCGCACAGCCTTCTGCAATTGCGCAGCACGGCCCAGTGCCTCGACAGCCTGCTGCCCCGCCACCTGGCTGTGCAGCAAAAGCGTGGCATTCTGGCCGCCCGCTTTGGCGTAAGTCGACAACAGGGTTTTCAGGCGCACCCCCTGCTCGCTGGCGCGCGGATACGCGTAGGTCAGCGCACCTGTCGGGCACACGGTGGTGCAGGCACCGCAACCCACGCACAGATTGGGATTCACGACGATCTGGTTGCGTTTTTTCTCGCTGCTGATCGCGCCGGCGGAGCAGATGTCCACGCAAGCACTGCAGCCGACCGTCTCGTTGCGGCTGTGCGCGCAGATCTTTTGCTTGTAGGCAAAGAACTTCGGCTTTTCAAACTCCCCGACCATGTCGCGCAGTTTGACCACCGTGGCCAGCAAACCCGGCGTGGCGAGGCCGGCCGAGGCCTTCAACGCAAAATAGCCTTGCGGTGGCGCGTGCAGCGCAATCAGTGGCCGGTTGCCGAGATCCAGCACGAGATCAAACGATTCGGTCACGGCCTTCGCCTCGCGGCCAAAATCAATCGCGCCCGCGACCTTGCATACCGCCACGCAGTCCCGGTGAGACTTGCACTTATTGCTATCAATCTGGTAGCTTAGATCGATGGCACCCTCGGGGCAAACGGCCACGCAGGCATTGCAGCGGGTGCACAAATCGAGGTCAATCGGATTGCTCTTGATCCACTGGGCCTGGAAGGCCCCGAGCCAGCCCGTGAGCGTCAAACCATCGCCACTGATGACGGGATACTTGCGCTCCTGCGCAGGAAGACCGTCTGACCCCTGACCGGACACGCCCTGCGAAAAAATCGTCACGTCCAGGGTGTCAGCAACGAGCGCCGCAACCTGTTCGGCCTGATCGAGCGCACCGACGATGAGCAGCCGGCCCGCGCTCTTGTACGTCACGGTGGCCACGGGCTCTGCGTCGGGCAGATGGGCAGCGGCCAGCAGCGCCGCAATTTTCGGCATGGCGCTGGAAGCGTCCTTGCTCCAGCCGCCGGTCTCTCGAATGTTGACGAACCGGATCACCGACGTGGCGCGTTCCGTCTGTTCACCGACTTCTGCAAACAGCCGCTTTTCCTGCGTGCAGGCCACGATGACATCGTCGCCCGATTGAATCGCCTTTTGAAACGCGCCGGCTTCGCGCCGGCAGAGCGCTGAATGCAGCGTCAGGTCTTCGTCAAGCGCAGCGCCCAGCTTGCGGGCCTGAAGCGGCATCGTCTGGTTGCAGTCGCAGATCAGTGTGGTCATGGTCTTGGGTGCGGGCGTCGGCGTCCTCAAAGGACCCGGGCTGGCGGCAATCTAGGGGGTTGGAAAGGCTGGTCGTGCAGGGCTCGTCGGCCTGCGGCTGGTCGGAGGAATGTGCCACGCTTTCGTCAGCAGGAACATTCGCATTTTCCCGCGATGTGGAAGCTTCTGCCTGGCCGCTTTCGGCGCTTTCGCGCGCGCGCTGCTCGTCTTCGCTGTCGTCTTCGAACAGCTTGAGAAATTTGGCACTGGCCATCTGCCGCAGCATGGATTCGGGAATCGGCTCGGAAATAGAGTAGTCGTCGATGTAGATATCCAGCCCGTCCATCACATTGAAGTGAGGATCGGCGAACAGCTTTTTCATGGCCGCATTGCGAACGTCGGGTCCGACGTTGCCGGCCATGAAGGGTTTGAAGTCGGAATCCTTGGTGAGCCGTTGGACATCGTCCAGAGACAGCGCAGGCGCGGGGGCTTGTTCTCCTTCGGCGGCGGGTGCTGGCGGTGGGTCCGAGCCGGCCTGCGGCAGAACGCTCGGCACGGCTGAATGGGCAACCACCGGCGCAGCCGGCAGCTCAGCGGCGGGCTCCTGCAACGGCCTGCCCTGCAGCGCGTCGTTTTTGCGGCGCGCCCAGCGCCCCAAAAAACCACCGGGTCCGTCAGCCACGGCCACTCCCCCCGGCTTTATCGGTGCTCACGCGCACCGGGTTGCCAAAACGATCCTGCAGGGTCTTGAAGCTTTGCGGGCGTTGCCGGCGTTTGGCTTCCAGCACGTGATGCTGATCGACAAAGGCTTGCAGCCACTGCGCGACCTCCAGCGATGCCGGCACCTGCTCAACGGTCTCCTGCGCATCGAGCCAGCGCCCGGCGTCGTGGTAGCTCAAGGTGACGATGTGCGGCACCGCGACAGGCTCTTCGGCCAGTGCCGCAGCCTCTTCCATGCGCCAGACCACCCACACCACGTCCGCCAGCACCCATCGCCATGGCTGCCAGCGGTTGTCGATGCGCTCGCGGCGCATGACCACGGCCACCACCACGCAGGGCCGCGCAACGGCCCTATCGGTTTCGGGTGACTGCAGCAGAAAGTCAGACATTCGCGCGTCCCTGAGCGTTCAGGTATTTTTCGAAATTGTGATGGTCGGAAACTTCGCTGAAAAATCCTTGGCCTTGGCTGCCACGGTGATCGCCACCCGGCGCGCGACGGCCGGCGCCGAGGTAGTCCATCTTGTAGTCAGCGGCCATCTTCTTGCCGCCGTCTTCGCCAAAAATATGCTCGCTATGGCCGCACTTGCTGCAAATATGCACCGCCATGTTTTCAACGATGCCCAAAATCGGCACGCCGACTTTTTCGAACATCTTGATCCCTTTTTTGGCGTCGAGCAAGGCAATATCCTGCGGTGTGGTGACGATCACCGCGCCCGTCATCGGGACGCGCTGGCTCAGGGTCAACTGGATGTCGCCGGTGCCCGGGGGCATGTCAACGATCAGGTAGTCGAGGTCTTTCCAGTTGGTCTGGCGCAGCAATTGCTCCAGTGCCTGCGTGGCCATGGGGCCGCGCCAGATCATCGCTTCGTCCTGCGCCACCAGAAAACCGATCGACATGACCTGAACGCCGTAATTCTCCATCGGCTCCATGTTTTTGCCGTCAACGCTCTCGGGCCGACCTTCGATGCCCATCATCATGGGCTGGCTCGGGCCGTAGATATCGGCATCAAGCAAGCCGACGCTGGCACCTTCAGCGGCCAGGGCCAGCGCCAGGTTGACCGCCGTGGTGCTCTTGCCCACGCCGCCCTTGCCCGACGCCACCGCGATGATGTTTTTCACGTTGGGCAGCAACTGAACGCCACGCTGCACACTGTGGCTTGCGATTTTGAAACCCACATTGACGGAAACGTTGTCCACGCCACTGACGGCTTTCGTCGCCGCAATCAGGGTTTTGCGTAAACCGGCGATCTGGCTTTTGGCCGGGTAGCCGAGTTCGACGTCGAAAGAGACATCACCACCGCTGATCTGCAGGTTCTTCAGCGCCTTGGTGCTGACAAAGTCTTTGCCCGTGTTGGGGTCCAGCACAGCCAGCAAAGCGTTCAAAACCGCCTGTTGTTCTACAGCCATCTAAAAAATCTCCGTTTGATTCGAATTTGCCAGTGAGCGCAGGCGCAGGGCGCGCCAGGGTGCAGGCTGTTTGGGTGGCAGGAAGTCTAACGCCCCAACCGCCGGGCCCGAAAGTAGGGGCATTGATTGCCGGGCGGCAGGACGCCAGCGACTTAAAATCCAGCTTTACTTCCGAGTTTTGTCAACGTATTGCCGACCCTGTCAACACAATTTTACCGAAGCCCTCTCAAAGTCATTTATGCCCCAGCGCCGCCTGTTCGTCACCACCGCCCTGCCCTATGCCAACGGCAACTTCCACATCGGCCACATCATGGAATACATCCAGGCCGACATCTGGGTGCGGTTCCAGCGCATGCAGGGTCATGACGTGAACTTTGTCGGCGCTGACGACGCGCATGGTGCACCTATCATGATCGCCGCCGAAAAAGCCGGCAAAACGCCGCAGCAGTTTGTGGCCGACATCGCGGCCGGGCGCAAACCCTACCTGGACGGTTTTCACATCAGCTTCGACAACTGGCACTCGACCGACGCGCCCGAGAACCACCAGCTCGCCCAGGAGATCTATCTCGACTTGCAGCGTGCCGGGCTGATAGAAACCAAAACCGTCGAACAGTTCTTTGATCCCGAAAAGAACATGTTCCTGCCCGACCGCTACATCAAGGGCCAGTGCCCCAAGTGCGGCGCCAAAGACCAGTACGGCGACAACTGCGAGGTATGTGGCGCTGTTTATGCACCCACGGATCTGATCAACCCGTATTCGACGCTGTCAGGCGCCACCCCGGTGCTCAAAAGCTCCGAACACTTCTTTTTCAAACTATCCGACCCCCGCTGCGTCGAGTTTTTGCAGGCGTGGACGCAGGACGGCAAGCTCCAGCCCGAAGTCGCCAACAAGGTCAAGGAATGGTTTTCGGTCCGGACCAACCCCGATGGCAGCACGAGCGAAGGCTTGGGCGACTGGGATATCAGCCGTGACGCGCCCTACTTCGGCATTGAGATTCCGAACGCACCCGGCAAGTATTTTTACGTCTGGCTTGACGCACCGGTCGGCTACCTCGCCTCGTTGAAAAACCTGCTCGACCGGCGCTGCATTGAGGCCGGAGAAGACGGCCTGTCGTACACCGACTACATGGACCCGAAAACCCTGCCTGCGCTGGAGCA
>NCGI01000207.1 GCA_002256925.1 Polaromonas sp. 28-63-22 | reverse complement strand
AACCACGGCGCCGACTTGCGCGCGGTGCAACTGCTGCTCGGGCATGCCGACATTTCAACCACCACGATTTACACCCATGTCGCGCGGGAGCGCCTCAAGCAGCTACACGCCCAGCATCATCCGCGCGGTTGAAACGCGGCGGGGTAGCCGGTCGAGCGCCCGTGTCAACGGTACATGTAGTCGCGGCTGAACGGATAGACGGAATCGCCACCCGTGACTTTGCCTTCCTGCATGCGCGGGACATGGGTGGGCCGGGTGGCCAGCAACTGGTGCAGCGAGAGCCAGCCTTCCTGAAAGCTCATGGCGCTGCCCGCCAGGTACAAGCGGTAGGCGCGCAGCGTCTTTTCGGCGCGCTCGCTCCCGCTGCTGGCCGTCAGCACCTGCCGCGCTTCCTCAAGCTGCGCTTCCAGTGCGTCTGACCAGTCCCACAGCGTGCGGGCATAGTGGGGGCGCAGGTTTTCGGAATCCACCATCTCCAGCCCGGCCCGTGCCAGATGCTGGAGCACCGCGCTGACGTGCATTAGTTCGCCGCCCGGAAAAATGTATTTTTCGATGAAGTCGCCCATGCCCGCGCCAAGCTGGGCATTTTCAAGACCACCCGCCGTGATGCCGTGGTTCATCACCAACCCGCCCGGGGCGAGCAGCCGCATGATTTTTTCAAAATATCCCGTCATGTTGACGCGGCCCACATGTTCGAACATGCCCACCGAGGCGATCTTGTCGAAGGGACGGTCTTCAGCGAGGTCGCGGTAGTCGCACAGTTCCACGCGCACGCGGTGAGCCAGGCCTTTTTGGGTGATCAGGGCCTGTGCGTGGGCATGCTGGTTTTTAGACAGCGTGATGCCCGTCGCATCGACCCCATAGTGCTCGGCAGCCCAAAGAAGAAGCCCGCCCCAGCCGGCGCCCACGTCGAGAAAGCGCTCCCCGGGCTGGAGCATCAGTTTGCGGCAGATCAGGTCCAGCTTGGCTTCTTGCGCCCGGGTCAGTGTCAGGGAGGCATCGGCCAGGTTGCTGTAGTAGGCGCAGGAATACACCCGCCTGGGGTCAAGCCACAGCGCATAAAAGTCGTCCGAGACGTCGTAGTGAAACTGGATTTGTGCGGCGTCCCGGGCCGGCGTGTGCGCGGCCTGCGCCTTCAGCCGCCGGTACAGGCTTGCCCACCAATGAGAATCACTGGCCAGTGGCGTGCCGGGCAGCACCCGTGCCATGGCCCGCATGACATCGCGCATGGCACCTTCGAGCTGAAGTTTGCCTTCCACGTAGTCCTCGGCCAGCGCGCCGATCTGGCCGGCTTTCAGGAGCGCAATGCTCGACCAGTTTGAAAACGAAAGCTTCACCCGGGCATTGGGCGGCCCGATCTGCTCACCCCTTGGCAGTTGCAGGGCGATGTCCGCCGGTAGGCGGCTGAGTTTGGAAGGAAAGTCAGGAACCAGAGACCGGATCATCTGCAAACTCCTCGTTCTTCACCCGAACTTAGCGCTTTTGCGCCTCTAGCTGCGTAGGAGTCTGCCGCGATTTTCCTGAAAAGTCAGCTGTTTTCGACAAGCAGGGCCAGTTCGGCCTCGTCAAAGCCGGCTTCGCGCCGGGCGTCGAGATTCAGCGGGCCGCGAAGGCGTGGCGCGCCGTAGTGCGCCGCGAGCAGCGAATAAGTGGCCAGCGGTTCGAGCCCGCGCTGGCGGCAGACAAACCGGTACCAGAAATTGCCGATGGCGACATGGCCGATCTCATCGCGCAGGATGATGTCCAGAATCTCGACGGCACGCCCGGCCTGCGGCGTGCCGACCCTGCGCAGCTTGGCCTGCATCGGGGGTGTGGCGTCCAATCCCCGCGCCTCCAGCGTTCGGGGCACCAGGGCCATGCGCGCCAGCACGTCGTCGCTGGTTTTTGCGGTCATGTCCCACAGGCCGGTGTGCGCGGGAAAGTCGCCGTAGTCGTAGCCCATGGTTTGCAGATGATCGCGCAGCAGGCTGAAGTGCTGCGCTTCTTCGCACGCCACGCCGAACCAGTCGAGGTAGTAGGCCACCGGCATGGCAGGGAAGCGCCAGACAGCGTCGAGCGCGAGGTTGATGGCGTTGAACTCGATGTGCGTGACCGCATGCAGCAGCGCGGCCAGGCCTTCGGGCGTGAAGGGGGAACGCTTCGGGATCTGCAGGTGGGAGCGCAGCTCGGGCCGTGACGGGCAGCCCGGCAGGTCCGCAGGCACATCAAGCGTGGTATCAGGCGCTATCGAAATAGTAGCTAGCTGCGCACGTATTGATTGGACTTGAGCCACTTTTTGCTGTGGATCCGGCTCCAGCAAGGCCTGCCGGGCGCGGGCGCGCAGATCGTCGGCGTGGGGCGTGGCATGCATGCCCTGATTGTCGGTGATAGCTCCCGAAGGGTGGGCGACTCCCCGTTGGTAGGGTCCGTACAATGAAATCCATCTGACCGACGTGCAACTTTTAAAAAAGCCATGGCCCTTTACCAGTTAGACCATCTGATTCCCGCTATTGACCCCGCCGCATGGGTTGCGGACAACGCCCGGGTGGTGGGCAACGTGCGCCTTGGCGCCGACAGCAGCGTCTGGTTCGGTGTCGTCGCGCGCGGCGACACCGAGGCCATCACCGTGGGGCGCGGCACCAATATCCAGGACAACAGCGTGCTGCATGCCGACCCGGGCATGCCACTTGTCATCGGCGACCACGTCAGCGTGGGGCATCAGGTCATGCTGCACGGCTGCACCGTGGGCGACGGCTCGCTGATCGGCATCGGTGCGGTGGTGCTCAATGGCGCCCGCATCGGTAAAAACTGCCTGGTCGGCGCGGGCGCGCTGGTCACTGAAGGCAAGGAATTTCCGGACGGGACGATGATTCTCGGCAGCCCGGCCAAGGCGGTGCGGCAGCTGTTGCCCGAGCAGATCGCCGGGCTGGAAAAGATCGCGAAGCACTATGTTGACAATGCACGGCGCTACAGGGCCGGGCTCAAGAAGATTGCGTGAACCGTACCTTGACGATGACCAAAACCAACCAGCGCACGCAGCTAGCTACCGTCCGGTCTCCTATTCCAGCCGGGGCCGCGGAACCGGCTTCGCCGGGCCGCACGCGCAGCGCCCACTCGGGGGGCAGCGCATTACGCGAAGCGAAAAGCGTGGGGGCGCCATATTCGCCGGGCTGCAGGCGCCGCGGCCCGCTCGGGCGGGCACGGAGCTACTCGCAGTGCGCGACCGTGGGGGCCTAATGTCCGAACTTCATAAGTTTCTTTTCGAAGGCCTGCCGGTGCGCGGCGTGCTGGTGCGACTGACGGATTCCTGGCAGGAAATACTGAGGCGCCGGCAAGCGGCCGGCGGGTATCCGGTAGAGGTCATGCACATGCTGGGCGAGATGACAGCGGCCGCCGCCTTGATGCAAAGCACCATCAAATTCAACGGAGCGCTGATCCTGCAGATCTTTGGCGACGGCCCCGTGAAGCTTGCCGTGGCGGAAGTGCAACCCGACCTGACGCTGCGCGCTACCGCCACCGTCACCGGCAGCATCACGCCCGGCAGTTCGCTGAGCGAACTGGTCAATGTGAACAATCTCGGGCGTTGCGCCATCACGCTGGACCCCAAAGACAAACTGCCGGGGCAGCAACCCTACCAGGGCGTGGTGCCCTTGTTCGGTGACCGGCATGAAAAGCTCGAGAGCCTTGGTGAGGTTCTTGAGCATTACATGCTGCAAAGCGAGCAGCTCGACACGCGAATGATCCTGGCGTCCGATGGCAAGGTGGCGGCGGGTTTGCTGATCCAGCGACTACCGGTGAAGGGGCAGGGCAATCTGCAGGGGCAGACTGACCGCGATGCCAATGAAGACCAGATCGGTGTGAACGAAGACTACCAACGCATCGCGATGCTGGCGGCCACCCTGAAGCGCGAAGAGCTTTTGACGCTGGACGCCGAGACGATCCTGCGCCGCCTGTTCTGGGAAGAAACCGTGCTGCGCTTCGAGCCGGCAACGCCGAGCTTTGCCTGCAGTTGCTCGCGCGAACGTGTCAGCAGCATGCTGCGCAGCCTGGGCACCGACGAGATCGAGGGCATCATCGCCGAGCGCGGCAAGGTCGGTGTCGGCTGTGAGTTCTGCGGCGCCCAGTACGAATTCGACCCTGTCGATGCCGCGCAGATATTCACCAGCCCGGGCAGCCAGTTGCCGCCGGCGCCGACTGTTCAATAACGCCGCG
>NCGI01000206.1 GCA_002256925.1 Polaromonas sp. 28-63-22 | reverse complement strand
CCGGTCGCGGTAGCCGCAGGTGCTGGCGAAGCCCTGTACAAGCAGGCCTGCTTTGCCTGCCACGCAGCCGGTGTCGCAGGCTCGCCAAAGTTTGGCGACAAGGCCGCCTGGGCGCCGCGCATCGCCACGGGCATCGACACGCTGACGGCCAACGCGATCAAAGGCAAGGGCGCCATGCCGCCCAAGGGTGGCACCTCGGCCAGCGACGCTGACATCCGGGCAGCAGTCGAATACATGGTCAGCGCTGCCAAATAAAAAGCAGCAAAGAAGTGGCCCTTCAAATAGCCCACGCAGCCTAGCTTCGCGCAAGGCGCCGAAGCAAACAGCAAAAAGCCGGTTCATGACCGGCTTTTTGCATTGTTTTCAAGCCAAAAAGGCTTCCAGCCCAATAACTACCTGCGCCAGCAGCTATGTTTTTTGTAGCGACTGCGGACTGCGCACATACCCGAAGCGGGCCGGCAGCTCGCGGGCCGGCAGTTCGGCCGGCACCCACAGGCCCTGTTCAATGGCATCGGCGGCCTGCTCCATGTCCAGCGTGTGCACCAGACCAAAACCGGCGTCGGTGTCGAGGTACACGCGGCCATGCTCGTCAACCACACAGCGCTGCGCGCGCGCGCGCTGGCCGGTATGGGCGGTGACGGCGAAGTCGGGCGCGCCATCGACACGCCAGATCAGCGGCGTGGCTTCGAGTTCGACATACACGCGCTGCGGGCCGTTCTGGAAAAACCACTGGCCCTGGGCGTCGCTTTCGTAGTTGCGCTGGATGAAATCCACCAGCTTGTCATGCTTGAGCAGCGACCCTCTGGACGCGCCAGCGGGCGCCGCACCCGGCCCGGCAAAGGGCCCGGCGGCCTGCGCCTGGTCATCGCGCATGTACCAGTTGCCGCGCGCGTCCAGGCCCAGCCAGCCGAAGCAGTTGGGCACGTGGGGCCATTTGGCAATGGCTTGCCTGACGATGTCGTCCATGCGGCTATTGTGCGTCGCCGGTTGCCGCCGGGAGGGCGGTGGGGTCATGGTGCGGCGCGTGGTGTGTCACAGTTGCGCCGCCAGAAAGGCCGACACCGCTTCGGGCATCGCACGAACATGGCCCGGAAAGGGTGCCGACGGAAAACCGACATGACCACCCGTGGCCGGCTGCCACAACGTGACATGGCGGCCCACGCTGCCGGCCAGCGGCAGGCTGGCGGGCGGAATGAAGGGGTCGTTCAGCGCGTTGAGCGCCAGCGCGGGTATCGCAATGCGGTGCAGATGCGGTTTCGCGGAGGCGCGTTCCCAGTAGTCGTCGGCGTCCTTGAAGCCGTGCAGCGGCGCGGTGAAAATATTGTCAAACGCGTGAAGGTCGCGCGCCGCAAGAAGCTTGCTGCGATCAAAAAGGCCGGGGTGCTGGTCGAGCTTTTGCAGCGCCTTGGGCACCATCGAACGCAAAAACATGCGCGTGTAAACCTGCCGGTTGAAACCGCGCCCGATGGCCCAGCCGCTGGCCGCCAGATCAAGCGGCGAACACACCGACGCCACGCCGGCCACGATCGGCCGGGCTTCGGCACCCATTTCGGCCGCCCAGCGCATCAACGCGTTGCCGCCGAGCGAAATGCCCACGGCCAGCACCGGGCCATGATGCTGGCTGGCAAAACGGCGCAGGATCCAGTCAATCTCTTCAAAATCGCCCGAGTGGTAAGCGCGCGGCGCCCAGTTAATCTCACCCGAACAGCCGCGAAAATGCGGCACTGCACAGGCCCAGCCGCGTTCGCGCGCGACGTCGGCGAAGGCCTCGGCGTAGTGACTGGCTGACGAACCTTCGAGGCCATGAAAAACAACCAGCAGGGGCTGGGCGCCACGTCGCTCCGGGGTCGTATGAAGCGTGGGGGCCATCACCTCCAGCCAGTCCACATCCACAAAATCATGGTCGGGCGCGGTCCAGCGCTCGCGGCGGAAGACCGGCGGCGCGCCCCGGTAGCGCTGTGAGCGCAGGGCAGCCCAGATCGTTTGCAGGTTACCGCCCGGCAGCCACCACGGCGCCTCGTAGCTCATCGTTTCGTCAGGCGCATCGGCAGGTCGGTCCATTCAATGCAGCACGGTGGGTGTGTCCGAGATTTCCTGCATCTCGCGCGGCGTGCCGGGGCTGGCGTGGTGGGCCACCATGCGCCAGCCCTGCACGGTCTTGTGGTACACGTTGGTCGCCACCACGTAGGCATGGCGCGGACCTTCGTCGGTCAGCACTTCGATGCGTTCGAGCACGCTGTGCACGCTGGCGCCGAGGGATTCGACCTTGCGCACTTTTTCGGGCTGCGCGCGAATCGGGCCGTTGGCAAACATGGCCTCGAAGGCCGCGCTGATGGTGGCGGCCCCGACCAGTCGGCCGCCGCCGGGATGCACGCACACGATGTCGTCCTCATCGCTCCAGCAGGCCATCAGTTTTTCGAGGTCGCCGTGCTGCAGCGCTTCATAAAACGCGGCCTCGATCTCGTCGGCGTTGCCGCCCAGGCTGGCGGGCGGGACTTTGGGTTTACGCATGGCATGGCTCGTAAAAAAACAAAAACGGACGGGTTGACAAGAACCGTTCGGCGGGGCTCGGACCGGTTTGCGCTGACCTGTGTCGCGTGGTCAGGCCTTGCACCGATTTTCTCTGCAAAACGTGGTCTTGCTACTGGCTGCGATTGTGCGCCCCTTCCAGCCAGGCCTGCACCAGCGCCTGCATGCCGGCAGAGGCTGGCCTTTTGTTGCCCGCCAAAGCCGGCTGCCGGTCGCTGTGATCGGCCTGCGCCAGCAGTTCGGGTGATGCGACGTGGGTACCGGCGGGCAGCACCCGCAGCACGGCTTCAATGAACTCAGCCAGTTTGGCGGGTCGCACGGGTTGCTCGGCGGCGGGAATCATGTAGGCCAGCGTCGAAAGCATCCACGCCGCCGTCTTCTCGAAGCCATTGCGCGCCACGACGGGCTGACTCTTGCGCGCCGAGCGAACCAGCAGCAGGCGCTCGAAACCGAGCGCGGCCACGCCCAGTTCGTCAAGGTCGGCCAGGCCGCGCTTGAGCGCCTCCGGCAGGCGCCCGGTCGCATGCGGCACCACCACCACAAGCGTTTGCACGCCGCAGCGTTTAAGCCAGTGCGCCAGTGCCGGCAGTTGCCCGGGCTCGGGGGTCCAGAGTGATCGCTCGCGTCCGTAATAAAGACGCGGCGGTTCAAACATCACGACGCCGGTGTGTGCTGCCAGCGGCCGCGCCGGCCAGTGGTCGATGCTGCGGCCATCCGTCAGTGCGATACCCACGGCCTTCAGGCCGGTGCTCATGGGCGCCGAGGCCAGCACTTCGGTGTGGTCGAAGCGGCCGCTGCCGACCAGGCGGCGCAGGACTTCAGCGCCGAGCACGCCCGTGGCCCCGGCGATGATCAGACGCGGACGGGCCGGCTGCCTGATGGAGCGTGCGCGAAGCGACGACTCCAGCGCCTGCGTCAACCGACTGGTGTGAAGGGGCTCTTGCGGGGAAATTGGCATTTGACTATGTTAGTGTTGCGGTCTGCAACAAGGAGGATTGTCATGAAAAACGGTTTTTGGAGCCTGGCCGGACTGACGCGTTGGCTGATGGGCCTCACCGCCCTCAGCATGGGCCTGCTGTTGACCGGCTGCGGCTACAACGAGTTTCAGCGCCTCGACGAGCAGACCAAATCGGCCTGGTCCGAAGTGCTGAACCAGTACCAGCGCCGCGCCGACCTGGTGCCCAACATTGTGGCCACCGTCAAGGGTGAAGCCGCGTTTGAGCAGGACACACTGACCAAGGTGATTGAAGCGCGCGCCAAGGCGACCTCGATCCAGGTCACGCCCGAGACGCTCAACGACCCGGCCGCCTTCAGCAAGTTCCAGGCCGCGCAGGGCGAGCTGGGCAGTGCACTGAGCCGCCTGATGGTGGTCAGCGAGCGCTACCCCGATCTGAAGGCGAACCAGGGCTTTCGTGACCTGCGCGTGCAGCTCGAAGGCACCGAAAACCGCATCACCGTGGCGCGCAACCGCTACATCCAGACGGTGCAGGCCTACAACGTGCTCACGCGCAGTTTCCCCAACAACCTGACAGCCATGATCTTCAGCTACCAGGTCAAGCCTAACTTCACGGTGGCCAACGAAGCGCAGATTTCAGCGCCGCCGACGGTGGACTTCAACAAGAAGTGACCCGCCCACACTGCCGGCCTGCCGCCCTTGTCTGACGCTGATGCGTGATTTCATCGCCCGCGCTGGTGGCG
>NCGI01000205.1 GCA_002256925.1 Polaromonas sp. 28-63-22 | reverse complement strand
AGCGGAGTAGCGGACGATGGGCGGACCATGGGCCTGCAAGCCAGCGCCCGAGTCGCTACAAAAACAATAGCTGGTCGCGCAGGTAACGCCTGGGCTGGAGGCACTTTTCATCCATAATTCCTGGCAAACGCCGCGCAGCCAGCGGCGGGCCGCGCCGTGGGGGCGCCAGGGCAAAGTGCACCTGCGTGCGCTGTCACCGCCCCCTATACTGCGTTAATGAACGAGTTGGTACATTCCACCGCGGCGCCCGCGGGCCGGGCTGCCCGTGCCCCCCGGACCAACGATCCGGCCCGCACCATGGCGGGTATTCTGGACGTGGCCACGAAGGAGTTTGCCGAGAAGGGCCTGAGCGGCGCGCGCATCGACGAAATTGCAGCGGCCACCCAGACCAGCAAGCGCATGATCTATTACTACTTCGGCAGCAAGGAAGGCCTGTACGTGGCTGTGCTCGAAGAGTCATACCGCCGCATGCGCGCCATTGAGGGCGCGCTGCATCTGGAAGACCTTGCGCCCGAAGCCGCGCTGCGCCGGCTGGTGGAGTTCACGTTCGACCACCATCAAGGCAACCCCGACTACATCCGGCTGGTGATGACCGAAAACATGGAGCGCGGCGCGTACCTGGCGCAGAGCAAGATCATCCGCGAGCTCAATGTGCCGGCCATTGAGGCGATCCGCAAGCTCTACGAGCGTGGCGTGGCGACCGGGGTTTTCCGGCCGGGGCTCGACCCGATCGACATTCACGCCTCGATTTCGGCGCTGACCTTCTTCAATGTCTCGAACCAGCACACCTTCGGGCTGATTTTCAAGCACGACGGCCAGCTGCCAGACGCCACGGCGGCGCGGCGGCACAGCATCGTCGAGCTGATTGCGCGTTTCCTGCGCGCCTGACGCGGCTTTTTTGACTTTCAACCGGCGTAAATGCCTGCCAGGCATATCCGGGTAACTACTGGTTTCATAAAACTAACTAGTTCGTACATTACTGATTATACGTTTGAAGAGCTGCGGCCAGAACCGGCCGGATCGTTGAAATCCCGACCTCTTAACCCTCAGGAAAGAACCCATGAAAATTCTCATGCTGCACGGCATCAACCACAACATGTTCGGCAAGCGCGATCCAGCCCAGTACGGCACGGTCACGCTGGACGAAATCAACGCCAGCCTGGTCAGGCTCGGCAAGGAACTGGGTGCCGACATTGAGCATTTCCAGACCAACAGCGAAGGCGACATGTGCGACCGCATCCACCAGGGCTTCACCGACGGCGTGGACGCGGTGCTGATCAATGCCGGCGCCTGGACGCACTACAGCTACGGCATTCGCGATGCGCTGGCCATTTTGACCTGCCCGGTCGTTGAACTGCATATGTCCAACATCCATGCCCGCGAGCCGTTTCGCCATGTGTCGGTGTTTGCGGAAATCGTCAAGGGCCAGATTTGTGGATTCGGCGTGGACAGCTATTTACTGGCCCTGCGGGCGGCTGTGTCTGCCGCGCAGGCCCTGCAGACCTGATCCGCGGCGCGACCACACGGATCGCCCATATCGGCTACCCGACCGGGGCGTTCACGGCGCCGCTGATCGACAACCCCTGGTTTGAGCAGGCGGGCATCGACGCGGCCGTGGTGCCGATGGGCGTCACGCCCGAAGACGACCCGCAGATTCCCCAAAGCCCAGGGTTCGGGCCGTGAAGTCAACAGAGCTGCCTGCACCGAAAACCACGCCGTTTTGACGGCCCAGACGCACGTCACCGCCCGGCGTTCCGAAGCCAACCCAGGCCTGGCGGTCAAAAAGACGTGTGGTCTCGGCCGACGCGCCGGTGTCGGCGGCAAAGCCCGATTCCAGCTGGCACTTTGCCTTGATGCCGTCGCCGAGGGCTTCCTCGCCGCGCAGGCCAGAACGCCGAGGCCGGCGGCCAGGCCGATGTGCCTGATTTTCAGGCTGTTGGAGTCTCCAAAGTGCAGGCTTGAATGGCGCGCCTGTCAGGTAGGTGCCGGGGTGCCCGTGTCCTCAAAAGCGCGGTTAAAAACCCCCGCGAAAGGCCTGCCCATCGTCGCCATCGAACGGCCCGTTCGATTAACAGGCAAACCGAGGGTTATGGCCAAGCATCAGGTGTCGGCAGCGCACGACACCCGCAGGTCCGAAACGCCTCAATGGACCCGGCGGCACACGGAGCTCCCTTGCGCCTGCGCGACGTTCTGGATAGGTGCAATCCCTGCAACAACGTCTCTGATTCAAGACATTTATGTTCATAATCTCGCATGGACAAACTCAAACAGCTTGAATCCTTTGTGTCGGTGGTGGCGCGCGGCAGCCTGACGGCCGCTGCCAAAGCCGAGGGCGTGGCGCCTGCCGTGATGGGCCGGCGGCTGGATGCGCTGGAAGAGCGCCTGGGCGTGAAGCTGCTGGTGCGCACCACGCGGCGCATTGCGCTGACGCACGAAGGCAGTGCGTTTCTGGAAGACTGCCAGCGCCTGCTGGCTGACCTGAGCGATGCCGAGGCCAGCGTGTCGGCGGGTGGCCTGAAGGCCAGCGGGCATTTGCGCATCACGGCGCCGGCCGGTTTCGGTCGTCGCCACGTGGCGCCGCTGGTGACCCGGTTTCGCGAACTGCATGCCGACGTCAGCATGTCGCTGAACCTGAGCGACCGGGTGGTGGACCTGGCCGGCGAAGGGTTCGACTGCGCGGTGCGCGTCGGCGACATGCCCGATTCGTCGCTGGTGAGCGTGCGCATGGCCGACAACCGGCGCCTGTGCGTGGCGACGCCGCGCTACCTCAAAACCCACGGCACACCGCAGCATCCGGCCGAGCTGGCCAGGTTTGACTGCCTGACGCTGTCCAGTGATGCGTCGCAGACGCGCGGCTGGGCTTTTCGCGTTCCGCGTAACGCCCTTGGGCGGCCATTGGAAGGCGTCCCGAGGGACGCGGCTGCTGACCGCGACCATGAAGTGATTCATCTCAAGCCCGGCGGACCGCTCGATTGTTCGGACGGGCAGGTCCTGCATGACTGGTGCCTGGCCGGTTACGGCATTGCCTGGCGCAGCACCTGGGAGGTCGAATCAGAAATCGCGGCTGGCCTGCTCGTGCCCGTGCTGGAAGACTTTGCCGCGCCGCCAAACGGCATTTACGCTGTATTCCCGCAGCGCAAGCACCTGCCGCTGCGGGTGCGGCTGTGGATTGATTTCCTGAAACAGAACTACGGCCAGAGCGCGTACTGGCGCGCGTCGTCCGCGACTTTGTTCAAAAGCCCGTGAGGCGCAGATTTCACCGGTCAACGCAGCCCTGCGATCAGCCACAGCGCGGTGCCCCACATCATCAGCGCCACCAGCGCGTCCATGGCGCGCCAGAGGTGCGGTGAGTTCAGGCGCCGGCCGAGCCACCACATGGCTCCACCGAGGGCCAGAAACCACAACGCGGAGCCAGCGGCCGCGCCCAGGCCGAACACCGCGTTCGACGGCGCCGCGTAGGCCAGCGACGCCGTACCGATCAGGACAGCGGTGTCCAGCCAGGCATGTGGGTTGAGCCACGACAGCGCCAGCGCCAGGCCGGCCGCCTGCCGGCGTGACATGGGTGCGGCCGATGCGGTTTCCAGGTCCGGATCGGCAATGGCCGGCGCCCCGCCCGGCCTGAGAAACCGACGCATCGCCTGCGCGCCGTAGAGCAGCAACACCAGCGCGCCTGCGCCGGTGATGGCGCCCAGCCAGGGGCCTGACAGCCCGCCCAGTTGCGCCAGGCCGGCCACGCCTGCAGCGATCAGTGCGATGTCGGTCACGATGCAGATCGAAATCGTCAGCCACAGGTGCTGGCGCAGCAGGCCCATCCGCATCACATGCGCGTTTTGCGGGCCAATCGCCATGATGAGCGACAGGCTCAGGACCATGCCGGCGAAGAAAACGGTTGTTGTGGAAGCATTCATAAAGGCGGGCTGCGAATTCAGGGAAAAGGGCCGTTGGAGAAGGCTGGCCATGCCGCCCGTGTGGCCCACAGGCGTGCCGGGTGACATGGCGTGGAATGCAATGAAGCAAGAATAACGTGTGCTTTGCGGCATCGCTATCGATGCGCAGACGCCTGCGCGGCCGTTGCAGCCCAGCGCCTGTGGTCTTCCCCATCTTCCTGACTCCGGAAAGCACCGATATTCAAGTCTTGGATTCAAGCACGAAGTGCAACAAGGATTAGTTTAGCGGGTGCACTTGCAGGCTGAAGAACACCTCATGTGGAGTTCGATAGCCCAGGCATTTGC
>NCGI01000204.1 GCA_002256925.1 Polaromonas sp. 28-63-22 | reverse complement strand
CGAAAGCCAGAGCTTCCGCCGTATCACCGCACGGATAGGAAATTCAACCACATGGAGCCTTCGCTGCTTGCGCTATATAGCGTCAGAACCGCAGGACCGACGTGCATCCCGCAAAGGTCTAACCCAACGACGCCAACACCCGATCCACCATCACCCCCGCCTGCCCGAGGTTGTTCATCGGATCGCAAAAGGTAGCGAGTTGCGCGCGCGTGACGTGTTGGTTGATCTCGGGGTGTTCGGCCAGCAGGTCGATCAGCGGCCGCTTCTGCTTCAGCGCATCGCGGCAGATGTCGTAGACCAGGTCATGCGCGACTTCACGGCCGATGTAGGGGCCCAGGCCCATCATCACCGCTTCGCTCATCACCAGTCCGTGCGTCATGTCGATGTTGCGCCGCATCTGGTCGGCATCGACCTCCAGCCCCTGCAGAATGAATTTGGTCTGCTTCAGCGCGCCCGACATCAGGCAGAAAATATCGGTCATCGCGACCCATTCGATTTCCCACGGGCCGGTCGAGCGTTCATGGTCGGCGACCATCGCGTCCATCAGTGACACGGCGAGCTGGCGCACGACCGAAATATTGGCGTGGATATAGAGACACGAAATCGGGTTGCGCTTTTGCGGCATCGTGGATGACGAACCACGCCCGGGCGCGAAGGGCTCGAACACCTCGGCGACTTCGGTCTGCATCAGCAGCTTGACGTCCATCGCGATCTTGCCGAGCGAGCCGCCGACGATGCCCAGAAACGCGCCGACCTCGGCAAAGTTGTCGCGCACCGTGTGCCATGAAATCAGCGGCTGGCCCAGGCCGAGTTCTTTCATCAGGGCGGCCTGGGTTTCCATCGCGCCGGTTTCCAGCGACGACAAGGTGCCCGACGCGCCGCCGAACTCGCCGACCAGTACGCGCGGCTTTAGTTGCTGCAGCCGTTCGCGATGCCGCTCGATGCCGGCGAGGATGCTGGCCATCTTGTAGCCGAAGGTGATCGGCGTGGCCTGCTGCAGGTTGCTGCGGCCGATGATGGGCGTGTCGCGATGCGTTTTGGCCAGCTTCGCCAGCGCGTCGGAGATGTCTTTCAGGTCAGTCTCGACCAGCGCCAGCCCTTCACGAATCTGCAGCACGGCGGCCGTGTCGGTGATGTCCTGCGTGGTCGCGCCCCAGTGGCAGTATTCGCCGAGCTTGCCCCTGCATTGCGCGTTGATCTGGTTGACCACCGCGATGATCGGGTAGCCGATCTGTTCGGTCTTGGCTTTGAGCTTGACCCAGTCGATGTCTTTCAGCTCGCAATGCTTGACGATCTCGTCGGCCGCTTCCTGCGGGATGATGCCCAGCTCGCCCTGCACTTTCGCCAGCGCGCGTTCGATGTCGAGGTATTTGGCAGTGCGGTTCTCGTCCGCCCAGACCTGGCGCATCGCGGCGTCACTGAACATGTCGCCGAAGATTCTGGAGTCGATGATGGAGGCAGACATGGGTTTTCCTTTTTTTATAGTCGTTCAAGTCAGCGTGGCAGTCGCGTCCATCGTCAGCCAGCCTTCGTGGTCGCGACCCCACAGGTGCACGCTCTTGCCGTCGGCTGACGGCTGGCCGTGGACGGAGAAAGGATGCGTGTCGAAGGTCGGCCGTACGGCCTTGAATTCAAAGCGCAGCACGCAGGCCTCGGGCTGCTGGCGGCGCAGCAAGTCCATCAGCAGCGTCGCAATCAGCGGGCCGTGCACGATCAGGCCGGGATAGCCTTCGACCTCGGTGACGTACTTCCGGTCGTAGTGAATGCGGTGGCCGTTGAAGGTGAGGGCGGAATAGCGGAACAGCAGCACGTCGCTTGGCTCGATGGTGCGCTGCCACGCCGATTCATGGGGTGCGGCCTGCGGCGGTGGCGCCACGTCGCCGGGCTCGGCGGCGGCGCGGTACACGATGTTGTGGTGTTCCGTCAGCGCGACTTTGGATTCGCCGTTGCGGCGAATCTCATGGCGCACTTTCACAAAAATCAGGCTGCCGGTGCGGCCCGATTTTTCTTTCACGTCGATGAGGGTCGAGGTGCGGCTCAGCGCGTCGCCAATCAGCAGCGGCTCGTGAAATTCAAAGTCGCTGCCGGCCCACATGCGGCGCGGCAGCGGCACCGGCGGCATGAAGCCACCGCGTTTGGCATGGCCGTCGGGCCCGATCTCGGACTGCGCGTGTATCGGCAAAAAATAGAGCCAGTGCCAAAGGGGCGGCAGCGGCGTGCCAGGTGCCGGGCGCGTGGTCTCGGGCTGATCGAGCGTGGCCGACAGCGCGGCATACGGCGTGGCCGTGGCGGTGTCTTCCACCGTTTCGCTGCGGCCGATCCAGTCTTGCAGATTCATCCAGGGCTCCTCAAATTCAAGTCGTCAACGTTGATGGACCGATTGTGCGGCTAACGAACCAAGCCAAAAAGGCCTGCAGCCCATGTATTACGTGCGCCAGCAGCTATTATTTATGTAGCAACACGGACGGGTCCGTGGTCACGATATCGAGCGGGAAACGCCGCCCGGCCAGGTAGTCTTCCATGCACCGGATGAGCAGCGGGCTGCGGTGCCGGTCCACGCTGGCGCGGATCTCGTCGGCGGTCAGCCACACCGTGCGCACGATGCCTTCGTCCAGCGCCTGGCCTTCCACATGCGCGCCGAGCTCGCCGCAGTAGGCAAACCGCAGGTAGGTGATGTCCAGCACACCGTCAGCCTCCACGCGCTCGAAGCGCGACATGTACACGCCCACAAGGGCCGTCGGCTTGAAGTGGAAAGCGGTTTCTTCCAGCGTCTCGCGGGCGCAGCCCTGCTCCGGGCTTTCGCCCGGGTCGAGGTGGCCGGCCGGGTTGTTCAGCCGCAGGCCGTCGCGGGTTTCTTCCTCGACCAGCAGGAATTTCTCGACCCCGTCAAAGCTTTGCGCAATCACCGCCGCCACGGTGACGCTGGGTTTCCATCGTGTGTTCATGGGGGCCGATTATGCGTGGCGTTCTTGACAGTCGGGCCAGCACCCGGGCGCGGCAGGCGGCCCAGGCAAGTACAAACCGCCATCAGGCTTCTTTTGTGCATCAAATGAGCCTGCAGCCCATGTAATACCTGCGCCGACAGCTACAACATTGATAGCGCCTTGCAGATTTTTCACCGGGGTCGGGCGCCCGGGGCCGTGGGACCCGAGCGACATGCGCCGGCTCACGGGGCGAAGCCGCCCGCAAAACTCTCCCGCAGATGCTCCACCAGACATTGGACTGCCTTGGGCACCTGCGGCGACCAGGGCCGCAGCGCGTAAATGCGCTCGCCAAAAAAGCCCTGTACTTGCCAGTCGGGCAGTACTTGCACCAGCGCTGCCAGCCGGTTGCTGCTGTCCTCCACCGGAATACTAAAGTCAGGCAGCAGGCCGATGCCCAGGCCGGCCAGCAGCGCGTCGCGGAGTACTTCGCTGTTGTTGGCTTTCAGGCTACCAGCGATGTTGACGCCCACGCGCTCAGCCGCCTTCCGCCGGGTGTTGCGGACAAACGTCCAGCTCCCCGCATGGTCGCCCAGATAAAGCAGGCAGTCGTGCGCCACCAGTTCGGACGGATGCGCGGGCACGCCGCGCCGCCGCAGGTAGTCGGGGCTGGCAACCAGCACCGACCGGGTTTCGCACAGCGCCCAGGCCACATGCGTCTCGGGCGGCGTGCTGGTGTGGCGCACGGCCAGATCAAACCCTTCGTTGGCGAGGTTGACAAAGCGGTCGGTGAGTTCGAGTTCGATGTGAATATCGGGAAAGCGCTTCAAAAAGGTGGCGATGTGCGGCGCCAGGTGCTGGCGCCCGAGCGCGACTGGCGCCGTCAGCCGCACCAGACCGCGCGGCGTGCCGGCCAGATCGCGGGCGCCGGTGTAGCTTTCGCTGATGCGGTCAAACGCCGGCTGCATGCTGCTCACCATGTGCTGGCCAGCCTCCGTCAGGCCCACCGAGCGGGTGGTGCGCCGCACCAGCAGGACGCCCGCTGTGCGTTCGAGTTCGCTGATGCGCATGCTGGCCGAGGCTTTGGAGACGCCCAGGCGGCGCGCGGCCTCGGTAAAGCTTTTTGTACTGGCCAGCACGGTGAGCAGATGCAGGTCAGCGATGAGGGGGGAGAGTTGGTCGGTGGACATCGTGGGGCTTGGCCTTTCGGCAGCGGTTTCCAATGGCAGGCGCTATGGTGAACCATTCTCCCATTGTTCAATCCTTTGAACAATGCCCACGCCCCCATTCACCAGGAATCACCATGACCCAATCGCCCTCTTCCGCCGCTTCGCAAGCCAGCATCGGTCACTACATCAGTGGCCGCGTCCATGCCGCTTCAGGCGGCCGCAGCCAGCCGGTTTTCAACCCCGCCACCGGCGCCGTGTCGGGCCACGTCGCGCTGGCCAGCGCTGCCGACGTGGATACCGCTGTGGCAGCGGCGCAAAAAGCCTTCCCGGCCTGGTCCGACACGCCGCCGATTCGCCGCGCGCGGGTCATGTTCAAGTTTCTCGAGCTGCTGAACCAGAACAAGGACAAGCTGGCGCACCTGATCACGGCCGAGCATGGCAAGGTGTTCACCGACGCGCAGGGCGAAGTCTCGCGCGGCATCGACATCGTTGAATTTGCCTGCGGTATTCCGCAATTGCTCAAGGGCGACTTCACCGACCAGGTGAGCACCGGCATCGACAACTGGACGCTGCGCCAGCCGCTCGGCGTGGTGGCCGGCATCACGCCGTTCAACTTTCCGGTGATGGTGCCGATGTGGATGTTCCCGGTGGCGATTGCGGCCGGCAACTGCTTCATCCTGAAGCCGAGCCCGATCGACCCGAGCGCCAGCCTG
>NCGI01000203.1 GCA_002256925.1 Polaromonas sp. 28-63-22 | reverse complement strand
ATTGAACTGGCGGCCAAAATCCACGCCACGCTGGTGGCGCTGTATGTCGTTCCGCACTACCCGGTCAGTTATTTCGAAGGCGGCATTGCAGTGTCGCCCGATGAAGTCAGCCGCACCGAAAAGAAGTGGGCCGACGATGGCCAGCGCATTGTGGATGCGGTGAAAAAAACCGCCGAAGCCAAAGGGGTGGCGGTCGAGAGCATCCTCACGCGATCAGACCTGGTGGCGGAATCAATCCTGAAAGCGGCCAGGAAACACAAGTGCGAATTGATCGTGATGGCCTCCCACGGTCGCAAGGGCATTCAGCGCGTGTTGTTGGGCAGCGAGACGCAGCAGGTGCTGACGCACAGCACCATTCCGGTGCTGGTGCTGCGCTGAATCCGCTGCATCTGCCTGAATCCCGCATTCGCCCTAACCTACGAAAGACAACCATGAAAATCCTTCTCGCAGCCGATGGCAGCAAGTACACCAAAAAGGCGCTCGCCTTCCTCATCACCCACGAAAGCCTGGCCGGCGCGTCCGACGAGCTGGTGGTGTTCAATGTGCAGGCGCCCTTCCCGGGCCGCGTCAAAACCCTGGTGGGCGCGTCGGCGGTCAATGCCTACCACCTTGATGAAGCGAAGAAGGTGCTCGACCCGATCGAGCGCTTCCTCAAACGCCACAAGGTGCCGTTTCGCACCGAATGGGTCGTGGGCGCGCCGGCTGCCGAGGTGGTGGGCGCTGCCCAGCGCGAAAAAGCACACATGATCGTCATGGGCACGCATGGCCACGGCCTGCTCGGCCGCGCCGTCATGGGCAGCGTGGCCCAGCGCGTGGTCACCGACAGCGACGTGCCGGTGCTGCTGGTCAAGTAAACCTGCTGTTGGCGGTCAGGCCGCGTGTTCGGCTGGCTGATCAGGCGCCGGTTGCGCGCGCAAGGCGTTCACGGGAATCTTCAGGTAGCTGACGCCGTTGTCTTCGGGCGGCGGCATGTGGCCCGCCCGCAGGTTGACCTGGATCGACGGCAGGATCAGCGTCGGCATGTCCAGGGTCGCATCGCGCGCCGTGCGCATGGCCACAAACGCTTCTTCCGTGATTCCATCGTGCACATGGATGTTGCTGGCGCGCTGCCCGGCCACCGTGGTTTCCCACGCTGGCGCGCGTGATGCGGGCGGGTAGTCGTGGCAGACGAATATTTTGGTCTCGGGCGGGAGAGCCAGAAGTTTATGGATGGACCGATAGAGCTGGTGCGCATCGCCACCCGGAAAGTCGGTGCGCGCCGTGCCCACGTCGGGCATGAACAGCGTGTCGCCGACAAAAACCGCGTCTTCGATGCGGTACGCCATGTCGGCCGGCGTGTGCCCCGGCACCAGCAGCGCGGTGGCCGCCACATCGCCAATCATGAAGGTTTCGCCGTCCTTGAACAGGTGGTCGAACTGGCTGCCGTCGGGCAGGAAGGAACGCTCCATGTTGAAGATCGCCTTGAAGGTGGACTGAACGCCCCGGATGTTCTCGCCTATCGCGATGCGGCCGCCGACGCGGTCCCGGATGTAGGGTGCGCCTGACAGGTGGTCGGCGTGGGCATGGGTTTCCAGAATCCAGTCCACGTGCAGACCCTGGTCCTTGACATAGGCCAGCACCTGATCGGCTGAGGCGCTGCTGGTGTGGCCGGACTTGAAGTCGTAGTCGAGCACGGGGTCGATGATGGCCGCGTGGCGGCTGGCGTTGTCGGACACCACATAAGTGACCGTCCAGGTCTTCGGGTCGAAAAACGCCTGGGTCGTTGTCTGATTGCGCATGGGCTGGCTCCTTGGCTCTTTGCTCGGGTTTTTGTTCGGGTTCTTGTTCGTCTGTTGACTTATATTATATGTTTTGATATATTAAAGTCAACCCGCGTTCATCAAACCTTGACGAACCGGCTCCACGACCATGAACCACGCCCCTCCCGTCATTGACCCCGAACAGCTGCGCGGCGCTGCCGTGCAGGCCGTCGGCGTTCTGAAGCTGCTGGCCAATGAAGACCGGCTCCTGATCATGTGCCAGCTGTCGCAAGGCGAGTGCTGCGTCAGCGGGCTGGAAGAACAGCTTGGCATTCGCCAGCCGACGCTGTCCCAGCAGCTCGCTGTGCTGCGCAGCGAAGGGGCGGTGCACACACGCCGTGACGGCAAAAATATTCACTACAGCGTGGCCGATCCGGCCACACTGGAAATTCTGGCGGTCCTGTACCGCCTTTACTGCCCCGAAGGAACGATGGAATGACGATTGCCTGGAATGTATTTACGCCCTGGACCGCGCTGATCGGCGGCATGCTGATTGGCCTGGCGGCCGCGATGTTTGCGCTGCTCAACGGGCGCGTTGCAGGCATCAGCGGTGTGCTGGGTGGCCTGTTCAAGCCGACACGCGGCGATATCGGCTGGCGCCTCGCGTTCATCGGCGGGCTGGTCGGCGCGTCGCTGGTGTACCGCCTTTTCGCGACGCTTCCGGCGGTGCAGATTGACGCCAGCTACGCCGCCCTGGTCGTAGCCGGATTGCTGGTCGGCGTGGGTACCCGGTACGGCTCCGGCTGCACCAGTGGCCACGGCGTCTGCGGCCTGTCGCGACTTTCACCCCGCTCGCTCGTCGCTACGCTGTCTTTCATGGGTGCCGGCTTCGCGACGGTGTTCGTCGTGCGTCACCTGTTCGGCATTTAAGGAGTCCTCATGTTTATCTTCACATCATTGCTCTCAGGGCTGGTTTTTGGCCTGGGCCTCATCGTTTCGGGCATGGCCAATCCAGCCAAGGTGCTTGGCTTTCTTGACCTGACGGGCAACTGGGATCCTTCGCTGGCACTGGTGATGGCCGGGGCGATCAGCATCAGCTTTTTTGCCTTCCTGGTGGCCCAAAAACGCTCCCGTTCGCTGATCGGCGCCGACATGCGGCTGCCGGGCGGGCGGCACATTGACCGCCGACTCGTGGTGGGCGGCCTTCTGTTCGGCGTGGGCTGGGGCATTGCCGGGTTCTGCCCGGGGCCGGGGCTGGTGGCCTTGGGCATGGGCGAGGTCAAGGCGCTGGTGTTTGTCGCGTCAATGCTGACCGGCATGATCACGTTCGAGGTGCTGGACCGCCGCCGCCCGCCGCTGACGCAGCAGACCGCCTGAGCACCTGCGTGCAACACCCCCATTGAGCGACGTGGTCAACACTTCCTCGACCTGGTTGGCCGCCCTGCTCACCGTCGTCATCCTGCTGGGTTACGAGGCGGCGCTGGTGCTGGTGCAACGCCGTGGCACGGCGCGGCTGGCGCGCTCGGCACACGTCGGCCTGCGCGAGGAATGGCTGGCGGCCATTTCAGAGCAGCGCGGCTCTGAAATCCTGGCCGTCCAGACGCTGCGCAATTCGCTGATGTCGGCGACGATGACGGCTTCAACCGCCGTGCTGGGCCTGATCGGCACCGTCACGCTGGCAGCGCCCTCACTGCATGCCTCGTTTGGCGCCGACGATGCCATCGCGGCGCACTTCACCGCCCGCCTGGCGCTGGAACTGGTGCTGATGAGCACGCTGTTTGCGTCGCTGGTCTGCTCGGTGATGGCCGTGCGCTACTACAACCATGCCGGCTTTATCGCTTCCATGCCGGTAGGCTCCGACGAGCGCCTGCGCTGGACGGCCACCGCCTCGGTGTACCTGCGCCGCGCCGGCGTGCTCTACAGCTGGGGCCTGCGCCATCTGATCCTGGTGGCGCCCATTCTGGCGTCGATTGTTTACCCCTGGGCGGGGCCTGTGGCGGCGGCGGCAGTGATTGTGGTACTGGCAGGCTTCGACCGGTTCACGCCAGCGTCGCCTTAGCGGGGGCCGCCACCGGTCAGGCGCCGGGTGGTCGTGGTGCGCAGGAACGCGCGCCAATGCGAATACCAATCAGTACCCACAATGACCTACTAGAACAGGCGGTCTCCGCAGCCTGCCTCTGGCGTAAAAGCGCTGTGGGGGTTCCAATGGGCGTACCGCAAAGCCGGTTGGCGATGCGTTCATTCCATTCATTCATCCAAGGAAATCCCCATGATCGATCGTCGTCAATTTGTTGTGCAGATCAGTGCCGCCAGCGGTGCGCTGATGGCAGGCCAGGCCATAGCGCAACCTGCGCTCCTTTCAGAAACCGATCCGCAAGCCATAGCCCTCGGCTACAAGGCCGACACCACCAAGGTCGATGCCGCCAAATACCCGAAGCACGCCGCCACTCAGGAATGCAAAAATTGTGCGCTGTACCAGGGCAAGCATCAGGCCTTCGGCAGCGTCACCCCGACCTGGCCCTGGTATTTGCCGCCACGGTCCTTGTAGCTGGTCTCGCAGACGTCGTCCTTGTCGCTCTCGAAGAACAGCACCTGCGCACACCCTTCCCCCGCGTAAATCTTGGCGGGCAACGGCGTGGTGTTTGAAAATTCCAGCGTCACATAGCCCTCCCATTCCGGCTCGAACGGTGTCACGTTGACGATGATGCCGCAGCGTGCGTAGGTGCTTTTGCCCAGGCAGATGGTCAGCACATTGCGCGGGATGCGGAAGTATTCCATCGTGCGCGCCAGCGCAAAGCTGTTGGGCGGAATGATGCAGCTGTCGCCATGAAAATCAACAAAGCTTTTTTCGTCAAAGTTCTTCGGGTCCACCACCGTGCTGTGGATGTTGGTGAAGACTTTGAACTCGGGCGCACAGCGAATGTCGTAGCCATAGCTGCTGGTGCCGTAGCTGATGATTTTCTTGCCGTCGGCCTCGCGGATCTGCCCGGGCTCGAACGGCTCGATCATGCCGGTGGTCTCCGCCATGCGGCGTATCCATTTGTCGCTCTTGATGCTCATGGGAAATGCTTTCGTGGGGTTGC
>NCGI01000202.1 GCA_002256925.1 Polaromonas sp. 28-63-22 | reverse complement strand
TCAGAAAAGCCCTTGAGCTGCTGGCTGCCGATTGTCAAAAAAGGCAGCGAGCTTTCGCCGCCGAGGCGCTGCAGGGCCTGGATGTCTTCGTTGGTGTTGACGGTTTTTTCGACAAACGGGATGCCCCGGCTCGTCAGCAGCGAGCGGCCCGCGCCGCACGGTCCGCAGTTGTCGCCGACATACAGGGTGACGGGGTATTTCGTGGCCACCTGCCGGAGTTCGAACGGCAGTGCTGCACCGGCACCACCGCCTGGCACACCCGCATTGCCGGTGCTGACTCTGGCATTGCCCGATGCCACGGGAGGCTGGTCGGAAAACGTGACCTTGCCGTCGGGCCCGACGATGCGGTACACCTGCGCGTGTGCCATCGTCACAAACAGGGCGGCCATGGCAAACACGGCCATCGTGGCCGCCGACAAGGCAAACTTTCCGGGGTCAAGACTTAAAACGTTTGATCGCATGAATGCCGCGCCTCTCTAATGTTGCAAGGTTGAAAGTGCTTCAGGCCATGCCCTGATGGCGCAGCAGCGCGTCAATCGAGGGTTCGCGTCCCCGGAAAGCCTTGAACGACTCCATCGCGGGTCGGCTGCCGCCTGCTTCCAGGATGGCCTGCCGGTATTTTCTACCAGTTTCAACCGTCACGGTGGTCTTGCCGGGCACGGCGCCCGCTTCTGTTGTTTGTGCGTCCCGGGCGGTTTCCTCAAAGGCTGCATACGCGTCGGCCGACAACACCTCGGCCCATTTGTAGCTGTAGTACCCGGCTGCATAGCCGCCTGAAAAGATATGGCCAAAGGTATGCACCGTGCGGCTGTAGGCGGGCGCTGAAAGCACGGCGACTTCCTGGCGTACCTCGTTCAGCAGGCCCATCAGGTCATCTGCCGGGTTGTGGGCGGTGTGCAGCAACATGTCGAAAAGCGAGAACTCCACCTGGCGCAAGGTTTGCATGCCGCTCTGGAAGTTCTTGGCCGCCAGCATTTTTTCGAACAGCGCGCGTGGCAGGGGCTCGCCGGTTTCCACGTGCGCCGTCATGTGCCTGAGCACATCCCATTCCCAGCAGAAGTTTTCCATGAACTGGCTCGGCAGTTCGACCGCGTCCCACTCGACGCCACTGATTCCCGAAACATCGCGTTCGTTGACCTGCGTCAGCATGTGATGCAGGCCGTGGCCGAATTCGTGAAACAGCGTGGTCACGTCGTCGTGGCTGAGCAGGGCGGGGCGGCCGCCAACGCCATCGGCAAAATTGCAGACCAGATGGGCGACAGGCGTTTGCAGCTCGCCGGTGTCGGGCCGCAGCCAGCGGGCACGCACGTCGTCCATCCAGGCGCCGCCGCGCTTGCCTGTGCGGGCGGGCTGGTCGAGGTAGAACTGGCCGACCAGCTGACCGGCTCGCTCAATGCGGTAAAACTCGACGCCGGGTTTCCACACCGGGGCCGAGTCCTTGCGAATCGCGACTTCAAACAGGGTTTCAACGATCTTGAACAGTCCCGCAAGCACCTTGGGCGCGGTGAAATACTGTTTGACTTCCTGTTCGCTGAAGGCATAGCGCGCCTCTTTGAGCTTTTCGCCGATATAAGCGTAGTCCCAGGGCTGCGGATCGGTGTTGGCCAGTTCTTCGGTCGCGAATGCACGCAGGTCGGCCACATCCTTGAGGGCATGGGGCCTGGCACGACGCGCCAGATCGCGCAGGAACGTCACGACCTCTGCCGGGGATTTCGCCATCTTGGCCACCACCGAAACCTCGCCGAAATTCTGGTAACCCAGCAGTTTTGATTCTTCAAGGCGAAGTGCCAGAATTTGCTTCATCACCCCGGTGTTGTCAAAACGGCTGAACTCGGCCGGGGCCTGTTCGCTCGCGCGTGTGGTGTAGGCCCTGTACAGCGTCTCGCGCAAGGCGCTGCTGTCGGCAAACTGCATGACCGGCAGGTAGCAAGGCATCTTCAGCGTCAGTTTGTAGCCCGCCTTGCCTTCAGATTCGGCTTGTGCGCGCGCAGTCTCCAGCACATCGGCGGGAACGCCAGCAAGTTCGTCCTCGCGGGCGTAGTAGGCAAAGGCATCGGTCGCGTCGAGCGCGTTCTCGCTGAACTTCTGGCTCAGTTCGGCCTGGAGTTCCTGAATTTGTGCGAAACGTTCCTTGTCGGCCCCTGTCAATTCCGCGCCCGACAGTACGAAGTTGCGTATTGCATTTTTGTGCGCTTGACGCTGCTCCGGGTTGAGGCTGGCCACGTCGATGGCCTTGTATTTCGCGTAAAGGCGCTCATCGGCACCCAGCCGCGCCGAGAACTCGGTGACGCGCGGCAAGGCTGCGTTGTAGGCGGCGCGCAATTCCGGGGTGTCGGCAACACCATTGAGGTGGCTGACGGCGCCCCAGGCGCGGCCAAGGTTCTCGGTCGCCACGTCCAGTACGCGGGAGATATCGCTCCAGCGCGCCGGGAATGCGGGCTGGGTCACTTGGTCCAGCGCGGCTTGCGCCTGCGCAAGCAGCTCGTCCATCGCAGGGCCTACATCCTCGGGCCGAATGACGTCGAACCTAGGGAGGGATGAAAAGTCGAGGAGAGGATTGGTCATGACGTTAAAGCTTTGGGCGAGGGTCTGAATCTAAAGGGCAACGCGCCAGCCATTGCCGAAAAAGAGCTTTGGGCGATGTCAGGCCGGCGTCGTCCCGCTGCGAGCCTACTCGCATCGCGCCGGGCCGCCCGGCGTCAACGCGTCAGTCCTGGGCGCTCTTTTTGAGGCTGCGCTGCTTGGGCTTGGCGCGTTTAACGGTGCCTCCCGGCGTCAGGCGCTGATTGCCGAGCACGCGCAGGGTTTTCACCTCCGGTCGCTGCCCGTAGCGCGAGCTGTTTTTTAGCACCTTGATGTCACGCGGGCCGGGCATCCGGTCTTCGTTGGCCTTTTTTTCTTTCTCGGGCATGGGACGCCAGAGCACCAGCAACTTGCCGATGTGCTGAATCGGTGCGGCGTTGAGCTCATCGGCCAAGCTCTGAAAGATCGCTTCACGGCTGGCCCGGTCATCGGATTGCACGCGAACCTTGATCAGTCCGTGGGCATTGAGCGCGGCGTCGATTTCTTTTTTGACGGCAGCGGTCAGGCCATCCGAGCCGAGCATGACCACGGCGTTGAGGTGGTGTGCTTCGGCGCGGTGGTCCTTGCGTTGGGCGGGGGTAAGTTGTATTTGAGCCATGTACCAATTATCGGCGCACTCGGCAGGTGGACAATAGGCCCCATGAAAGACAACACCAGGTCAGATGCCAAGGCAGGCGCCAAATCCGGCCCGAAAACGCCCGGCGGTGCCATCGGCAAGGTTGATCCGCGCGCTGGCACCAAGGGTAAAAAGCTCAACAAAGCGTGGCTTCACGACCACATCAACGATCCCTACGTCAAGCAGGCGCAAAGGGACGGCTACCGGGCGCGCGCGGCTTACAAGCTCAAGGAAATCGACGAAACACTGGGTCTCGTGAAGCCAGGCTATTGCGTGGTCGATCTGGGCAGCACGCCGGGAGCCTGGAGCCAGTACGTGCGGCGCAAGCTGTCGCCCACCGGGGCGGCGGCGGGTGCGCTCAATGGCCGCATCATTGGTCTGGACCTGCTGCCCATGGAGCCGATCGAGGGCGTGGTCTTCATCCAGGGCGATTTTCGTGAAGCCGACGTGCTGCAAAAACTGGAGCAGACTTTGGCCAGCGTTAATGGCCCCGTGCCGGTTGATCTGGTCATTTCGGACATGGCGCCGAATTTGTCCGGTATTGAATCCGCCGACGCGGCGCGTATTGCCCATCTTGTCGAACTGGCGGTGGAATTTGCGCAGAACCGGATGAAGCCCGACGGCGCGCTGGTGGTCAAGCTGTTCCATGGAAGTGGCTACGACACGCTGGTCAAGCTGTTTCGCGCAACTTTCAAGGTCGTCAAGCCGATGAAGCCCAAGGCCTCGCGCTCCAACTCGTCCGAGACTTTTCTGGTGGGGATGGGGCTGAAAACACCCGGCAAGATCACGGGCGCGCCAAAAAACTGACAGGCCGCTTCGGGCGTGTCAAAAATGCCTAAATCCGCTTCAAAGCAAGGGGCTCGGGTACCCATTAGTGCTTTTGGTCTTGAAACGCCTAAAATCAGCCGCAATTGCCTCTTCAATGGCCTCGTCAACGGCGCAGTTGCCTTCCCGACAGCGTTTGGTCCCCTTTCATCGGAGTAGTCCTTGAACAATCAGTGGTTTTCCAAAATTGCAATCTGGCTGGTCATTGCCATGGTGCTGTTTACCGTTTTCAAGCAATTTGATACGCGGGGCAGCGCCGGATCCAATTACCTGGGGTATTCCGATTTTCTCGATGAGGTACGGG